>NZ_LJOU01000009.1:0-75975 GCF_001672085.1 Anabaena sp. AL93
CTTCCCCTACTTCCCCTACTCCCCCTGTTCCCTGTTCCCTGTTCCCTGTTCCCTGTTCCCTCTCTTTTTCCCAAAGTTTAAGCAAATCGGGACGACGGGAAGCTGTGCGCTGAATTTGTTGTTGAAAACGCCAACGAGCGATCGCTGCATGATTACCACTTAGTAGCACATCTGGGACTTGCCAACCACGAAAATTTGCCGGACGAGTGTACTGCGGAAAATCCAACAAATATTCTTCAAAACTTTCCGTCTTCAGCGATTCCTCCTTACCCACAGTTCCCGGAAGTAGACGCACCACACCATTAATCAAAACCATCGAAGGAATTTCTCCCCCCGTCAGGATAAAATCCCCCAAAGAAATCTCCCGAGTCACCAAATTTAGCACCCTGTCATCTACCCCTTCATAATGACCACAGATCACAACCAACTGGTCGTAATTCGTGGCTAATTCGCGCAGCAAGGGCTGGTTCATTGGTTGTCCCTGGGGACTCATCAAAATCACATCTCGACGGGGTAGAATCGGCAAAGACTCCACAGCCGCAAAAATCGGTTCTGGCTTCATCAACATTCCCACACCACCACCATAGGGTTGATCATCCACCTTATGGTGCTTATCCGTAGTAAAATCTCTAGGATTAACTAAATGCACTTGAGCAATCTGTTTAGCTAAAGCCTTAGCCAACAAACCAGAATTGAGGATTGACGTAAAACAGTCAGGAAAAAGTGTAACTATATCAAAACGCACAGTAATTCGGATTCGATAGAACTAATTTTAAGGGTAGATACTTAGCTAATACCATAACTGATAACCTAGCATGGATTCAGGAGTTCGGAGTTCGGAGTTCGGAGTTCGGAGTTTGGAGGAAGAAATTGAAGAATAGAGCATGAAATTTCTCCCTTGTTCCCTGTTCCCTGTTCCCTGTTCCCTGTTCCCTCTTGCCTTTTTTGTAAGTCATAGAAAAACTAAAAATCTACCAACAGTGCCGAAAAATACCAATATCCTTAATTTCCTAGTGAGATCAAAAGTTTTTCTAATTACTTAATTTATGTTTAAATATTGTCACTACTAAATTTAAATTAATAATCCCACCAAAGTTAACAACTTCCGGGATACATCCAACCAGCCTCAGAAGTAAGAGTGTCAAGACCGACTAAATCCTAAGTCCAGAAGGGAATTATAGTTAATTTAGCACTATGAGAGCCATCTGGAAAAAGTAGATAGGTAAAAAACAAGATGCTGGCTATGAGAACGACGGACATGAGAAAATTGAGGCATCGTGTGCGTCAAGCAGTGTCCTCTCATCAAAGCCAAAGGCGAAAATTAACAAGCAACAAACCTTGTTCAATTAACCTGAAGTTGTTGACTCCCTCAAGCAGAAACACAATGCCGCAGTTAGAAGTTAAATCGCTGGAAATGAGGACACCCCAAGCTACTAAAACCGCCGTACTAGTTATCGGAGGCGCAGAAGATAAAGTTCATGGACGTGAAATTCTAAGAACTTTTTTTGTTCGTGCTGGCGGTAACAAGGCGTATATTACAATAATTCCATCAGCCTCCCGTGAGCCTGCCATTATCGCTGGTAGGTACGTTCGCATTTTTGAAGAAATGGGTGCGGAAAAGGTTGAAATATTAGACATTCGGGAACGGGAACAATGCGAAAATCCTGAGATTAAAGCATCCCTCGAAGCCTGTAGTGGTGTCTTCTTAACCGGAGGAGACCAACTGCGCCTTTGTGGAGTCCTGTCCGACACACCGGCAATGGAAATTATCCGCCAGCGGGTGAGAGCCGGACAACTGACTTTGGCAGGAACAAGTGCTGGAGCAGCCGTGATGGGACATCACATGATCGCAGGTGGTGGTAGTGGTGAAACACCTAATCGTTCCCTAGTTGACATGGCAACAGGCTTAGGATTCATTCCTGAAGTTGTCGTTGACCAACATTTCCATAACCGGAATCGGATGGGACGACTTGTTAGTGCGATCGCCGCTCACCCAGATAGATTAGGCATTGGTATAGACGAAGATACCTGTGCCGTATTTGAACGCGATGGTTGGCTACAAGTTATGGGCAAAGGCAGTGTCACTATTGTTGATCCTACCGAACTTACCCACACTAATGAACCCAACGTTAGTGCTAACCAACCCCTGACAGTACATAATTTAAGACTACATATCCTCAGTTACGGAGATCGCTTCCATCTTTACCAACGTACTGTTTTACCTGCTGTGCATCGCATCTCTAGCTGACGATATAGAAGATATAGAGCATATCAGGTCACACTGATTTGACCGCATCTTGATTTCTTCTTCTAGAGTTTAGATCAATTCCATCTAAGAAGGAAAAACTGCTTCAAATGCCAAATTTAGCGGTCAATTCCAGCAAAAAACTAGAATTTTGGTTACGAATCTCCATCTACCTATTCCCATGAGAATCCTCAAGATCCAGACCTTACGCGGCCCAAATTACTGGAGCATTCGACGGCACAAACTGATCGTTATGCGCCTAGACTTAGACAAACTTGCCGAAACCCCCTCAAATGAAATACCTGGCTTTTATGAAGGACTAGTGGAGGCACTGCCAAGTCTAGAGGGTCACTACTGCTCCCCAGGCTGTCGTGGTGGTTTTCTAATGCGGGTGCGAGAAGGCACCATGATGGGTCATATAGTGGAACACGTAGCCTTAGAACTCCAGGAATTAGCGGGAATGCACGTAGGTTTCGGTCGCACCCGTGAAACCGTCACACCTGGAATTTACCAGGTAGTGATTGAGTACCTAAATGAAGAAGCGGGTCGCTATGCAGCCCGGGCAGCAGTCAGGCTATGTCAAAGTATTATTGACCGGGGACGTTATCCCAAAGCCGAACTAGAGCAAGACGTTCAAGACCTCAAAGACTTTTGGCGTGATGCTTCACTAGGCCCTTCCACAGAAGCCATTATTAAAGAAGCGGAGAAAAAAGGTATTCCTTGGATGCCTTTACCAGCTAGATTCTTAATTCAATTGGGCTATGGTATCCACCAAAAACGGATTCAAGCCACAATGACCAATAACACAGGCATTCTTGGTGTAGAACTAGCTGGTGATAAAGAAGCTACTAAACGGATTCTCGATGCCAACGGCGTACCAGTCCCCAGAGGTACAGTCATTAATTTCTTTGATGATTTAGAAGAAGCCATTGAATATGTTGGTGGTTATCCCATCGTGATTAAGCCTTTAGACGGTAATCATGGACGAGGGATCACCATTGATATCCGCAACTGGGAAGACGCAGAAGCCGCTTATGAAATGGCTAGACAAGTTTCTCGTTCAGTGATTGTGGAAAGATATTATGTAGGACGAGATCATCGAGTATTAGTAGTTAATGGCAAAGTAGTTGCTGTAGCAGAGAGAATTCCTGCTCATGTGGTGGGTAATGGCAAATCTACAATTACAGAACTAATTGAAGAAACAAACCTTGACCCTAAACGTGGTGACGGACATGATAACGTCTTGACTAAAATCGAACTAGACCGTACCAGCTACCAACTCCTAGATAGACAAGGGTACACCATCAACAGTGTGCCACCCCAGGGAGCAATTTGTTACTTAAGAGCTACAGCCAACTTAAGTACAGGTGGTAGTGCTGTAGATCGCACAGACGAAATTCACCCAGAAAATCGCTGGTTAGCACAACGGATAGTCAGAATTATCGGCTTAGATGTGGCTGGTATAGATATCGTAACTTCAGATATTAGCCGTCCCTTGAGAGAATTAGACGGTGTAATTGTTGAAGTCAATGCTGCCCCTGGTTTCCGAATGCACGTTGCCCCTAGTATTGGCATCCCCCGCAATGTCGCCGGCGCAGTCATGGATATGCTGTTCCCCAACGAACAATCTAGCCGCATTCCTATACTTTCAGTTACAGGTACGAATGGCAAAACCACCACAACTCGCCTGTTAGCCCATATTTATAAGCAAACTGGTAAGGTTGTCGGCTACACAACTACAGATGGTACTTATATCGGTGATTTCTTAGTAGAATCGGGAGATAATACAGGACCTCAAAGCGCCCATGTTATCCTTCAAGACCCGACCGTAGAAGTAGCCGTATTGGAATCGGCTCGCGGTGGTATTCTCCGCTCTGGGTTGGGTTTTGAAAATGCTAATGTAGGTGTAGTATTAAATGTGTCTGCTGACCATTTAGGCATCGGCGATATAGATACTATTGAGCAATTAGCCCATCTTAAAAGCGTAGTTGCTGAAGCTGTTTTCCCTGATGGTTATGCGGTACTCAATGCCGATGATTACCGGGTTGCTGCTATGGCAGAAAAAACTAAGGCGAACATTGCCTACTTTACCATGAATCCAGACTCGGATCTGGTACGGAAACATATCCAACAGGGTGGAGTAGCCGCAGTCTATGAACATGGTTATCTGTCCATTGTCAAAGGTGATTGGACGCACCGCATCGAAAGGGCAGAAAATATCCCCTTGACAATGGGTGCAAGAGCGCCATTTATGATTGCTAATGCTTTAGCCGCTAGTTTGGCAGCTTTTGTTCAAGATGTCACCATTGAGCAAATTCGCGCTGGTTTAAGAGGCTTTCGTGCTTCTGTAAGTCAGACCCCAGGACGGATGAATTTGTTTAATTTGGGTAAATACCATGCTTTGGTAGATTATGCCCACAATGCCGCTAGTTACGAGGCTTTGGGGTCATTTGTCCGTAATTGGACAACGGGACAGCGCATTGGTGTAATTGGTGGTCCTGGCGATCGCCGTGACGAAGACTTTGTTACTCTAGGTAGATTATCAGCAGACATCTTTGACTATATCATTGTTAAGGAAGATGATGATACTAGAGGTAGACCTCGTGGTTCAGCTTCAGATTTGATTGTTGAAGGTATTACCCAAGTTAAGCCTAATTACCGCTTTGAATCAATTTTGGATGAAACCACAGCTATTAACAAAGCCTTAGATATGGCTGCTGATGGTAGTTTGGTAGTAGTTTTGCCAGAAAGTGTCAACCGGGCGATTAAGTTAATTAAGATGCGGGGTGTACAGGAAGAAATTCAGCCTCAGCAATCAGTTAACAATGATTCCCAAAATGGGATAGCACCTTCTTCTGTTGTTAATACACTGATTTAGGAGCATCTCTTGTTTGTAAATTGCCCTCAGACTAATTCATAATTTAAGTCTGGGGGTTAATTGACGATAGGTGAAAAGCTAATAATAGGTTTTATAAATATTTCTGGTAATTCAAAATAGCCAGGCAAGAGGCAAGAGTAAAGAAGGTTTCAGCGATTTTACGTTTCTTTACACAGTTTGGTTTTATTGTGTTCACTTACTTAGAATCTTTAAGATTATTCATGGGTCAAACTCCCAAAGACATTTATAGATAATAATACATTCATATTATTAAGTATTTTGGCGATAAAATATATGTAAGTTTTTAATAACCCACCAACTACGTTGTAAAATCTCCTCGGAGCTTAATATTTTTGAATGTTTGGAATGAAAAATTATCAAGATGATTAGCAACAGTTCAAGTCCATTACGACTACGTATTTGGCGACCTTGCCGATGGAATAAGGAATATCTGGATACTAAGGATAATAGTTTAGCAGATATGGGAGCTTACCAGGAGTGCCTTTACTCTTGGGAACCTTTTGGAGATCCCTTTGGTTCAGTGACCAGCAGTGAGCAAACTCAGCGACTACGAGAAGAATTAATGGAAAAATTTGCACTAGCAAAGCCAGTTCAAGAACGTGGAATTAAACAGTTCAAGCAAGTTATCAGCGTGATAGATGAGATATTGTCTAATAAAGATGAATCATCTTGGAGTGACTCAGAAGAATCTAGACAATTATTAAATAGTGAGAGTATAAATCTTCGTCAACATCAACTTCTAGCATTACGCCAGCATATTCAGTGGGTGTATGATACGTTTGTTAATGTTATAGATGTCAATGTTTCCCTTCATTAAAAGATTAAGCATATGGAATTAAAATTGCTCAGTAAAGAAGATGCCCTAAGATATATTGCCCAAATAGGTAAGCATGGAGAACCATTTGAAATATCTCTTGGTGAAGATATCTGTTTTGGGCGTGATAAATGGGTAAATATTGGGACTATCACATTACAACCAGGACAAAAAAGGCAATCTACAGAGGAAGCCATTGACCTAGAAACTACATACGATGAATTTTGTGCTGCTAAGTTTGGTGGATTTGAATGGCAAATGCCATCCTTAGAAGAACTAGATCAGAATATTTTAAAATCCCTTGATGAACATAAAGATAAAGATAGAGATAGAGTTCAACAAGCTTTTAGGGAAGGATTACAGGATGTACTCCGGAGAACGCTCTTAATTTTACCGATTTTTGATATTGAAACTATTGCAAAAATACTTTTGCAAAAACCGATAACTGTTGTTACAGATACATCAGCAATTCACCAAGGTGGAGTTGATTTTATATGTCGGTTTTTGAGTCCTTGGGCAAGAATAAAAGTACCAGCAATTGTTCACATGGAAATAATTAATCAGGTAGATAGGTACTTTGCAACTCGCAGACACAGTCAAAAAATCAAAAAACCTGTTGCTACGGCACTTCGAGAACATATTCTCAGTCAGGGTGGTCAACGAACTTTACTTCGTCTGGAGTTTTCCGATGCAGAAATAGAACGTGGTGATTTAGGTGCAGATCCCCTGCGAGGAATTGTGACACCGAGTAGTGATCCTGAAGATAGTAATCTTAAACTACAAGAGATTGTTAGGAGTTTTGCTGATCGTCTAATTTTAGAAACTGCACGACGCTTTCAAACCCAAGTTCGGCCAGATCATCCGCTTGCTCTTCTTACCAGTGATCAAGGTTTAGCTAGAATGACTATGGCTGAAGGAATAGATGTATTCTTTTTTCAAGCGCGTTCTTTTCCTAAATTTGATGAGAGAAAACTGACTGGCACTCTTTTTCACCCTTTCAGTCAAAAAATATATACAGTACCACTAACAGATGTTCTTTGGGAATTAGCTGTGTCTTTTGGTTGTCTTCGCTTGCACAATTCTCACACTAACGAGTCATTAGAGCTATGGGGAATACCTAGTGGGGAATATACTTGGCAACCACTTCACGTCAAAGATGATCTTCTTTGGGGAAACTTTAACTCTGGAACATCCCCAGCAACAATAGATAATACCTCTAACTCACTATCAACAGATATAGAAAGCCCAGATCAAACTGATGTAGTATCCAGCCAAAATATAGAAACAATAGCTAAGGGATATGGATTTAGTCCAGATCAGATGTTTGTGCTGATGAAAATGTTAGTAAACAAGGGAGAATTAACTAATCAAGAAGCTCAAGATAAATTAGGATTAAAACATCAAGATCGTTACAATTTGTATAAAAATTTTCTGAAGAGTGGTTCATTTGTTGAAGTTAATGATAGCCAAATCATCTGTACAGAATTACTGAAATCTCTATGGCAAAGTGTAGTGAATGAAGAGCATATTAAAGTTTTATTTTATTTGAAAAAAATACCATCATTTGAAGCACTATATAACCATGTAAGTCAAGGTAAGAGCGTTAATTATAGCACATTGCCAATTTTAAATAAAGCAAAATCAACCTATATCAAGCTCGGTGAGGCAGCCTGTGCTTGGTTGAATATAGAAAACAAAATAATTGTTGCCACGAATAACATACCTGATTTACCAGAGTTTGCTAATTTAGCAGTAGAGGTTTATAAATCAATTCGTTCACAGGGAGACACAGAATGGATACTTACTGGACAATGGTTAGAAGAATTAGCCATTAAATATGCTATTCATCCCTTATTGGCTAAAAAATTGCTGAAAGAAGCGCAGGAAAAAAACTTGGTTAATGTCTATGCTGAAGGATCTACTCCAGATACTCGTTTTCAACAGCACGATTTGTGGATAATTAAGACAAGTGATGGACTTCCCCAGTTAGAAAGAGTTTATCTATATCATGGAGATTTTCTTATACCTGGTACATCTGCTGTACGTATCAAGCTAGAAGGAGTTAAAGATGCCTCTTGAAAATCTATTTACAGATGAGGTGATTGCTAACATACAAGAAGAGCAACCCAAATTGCTTTATAAGAAGTTTGGTGTATTGAGCAACCCTTTTCCCAGTGCTGGACAAACCAGTGGTCATCCGCATATGTCAACAGAAGCAGATAATCAGGTTGATGCTGCGGTAAAGACATTTTATTCAGATCGTAAATCTCATGTAATTTCAATAACTGCTAGTCAAGGAATTGGCAAGACGAACCTTCTGAATGCTTATGAAAATGCTTTACGTGAACAACTTTCTTCCCGTGGATTTTTTGTGATTAGATACGTTCCAGATCCAGAACCATTTTTTGATCCACTTATTAGGTCTATATTTGAGAATTTGGGAGAAGACTACTTACGTCGTTCAATTAATGCACTTGCAAAGAAAAAAGAAGAGATAGATGATACTGATAAATTATTAGAATTTGTGCGAATGAGCGAAATTAAAACAATGCTGAAGGCTCTTTTGGCGGTTGTTGACTCAGAAGAAAAATTAAGTGAACGCCTGTCTTTAGCATATCAATGGTTGTTAGGATTACCTGTAAGAAAATCTCATCAAACTGAACTAGGAGTAAATTTTCGTCTAGATACTGTAGAAGCAAAAACGAGAGCATTACGAGATATTGTATATTTAGGTTCAGAAATGAAAACCTTAGAAGGTATTTTTATCCTTCTTGATGAATTAGAAAAACAAGACTTCAGCTTATCTAAAACTATAGTCTTAAAATATTTATCTGCTCTCCGCGCTCTAATTGATGCACTACCTAAATATCTTTTCTTAATGGTTGCTTTAACTACAGATGCCCTTAATCGTTACCGTGAAATGCTTCCAGCTATTAGAGGTCGTCTTGCCAATGAAGTTCAGCTTTTACCCATAAAAAATGATGAGGAAGCTGTAAAATTATTCCAATTTTACTTAGAATATGCCAAAAGAGAAGCCAAAAATTCTGTACAAGATATACAATTGCAACCTGGAAATGATGTACTTTTACGTGAAAATGATGCTCAACTAGTATTTTATAAATTGTTAAAACAGGGCAGTAATGTTCAAGGTGTACGTCAGCGTGATTACTTAAATGCTCTCTATGAGGAAGCCAATAAATCTATAGAAGCTATAGAAACATCTCGATAAGGGATATTTTTTTTAGATAGCACGCTCTATTATTACTCGATAACAAGAAATACATTGAATCACCAAAAAAAGTTAAGCCATTTTCATAACATCTGGTTAATGGCTTAACTTTTTTATAAAACCTTGATAAACGTAAATTTCGTTCAATGGAGAGGGGGAGATTCGAACTCCCGGAAGCTTTCACTTCATCCGATTTCAAGTCGGACGCATTCGACCACTCTGCCACCTCTCCAGATTATTTGCCAGAATTGTGTAACACAAAAACTGACAAATAACATCATAACATATAATTACAGAATTGGCACTACTGAAACTGAAGAATTATAAAAAACTTCCTCAGTAGCGATTTGGTAGTTCTGATCCACCCAAACCAGAGAAGCTTTTGTTACCAAACCATCCTCCAAATCAACCAGAGAAAAATTTCGTAACTTTATTCCGTCTTGTTGAATAATCCGGGGGACAGTGGCAGCGTTTAGGTAAATAGTTCCTTCTGGACTTCTAAACACAGCCTTTCTTTGCAACTTTTTAGTATGGCGTAGGGTGCGGTGCATGTGACCAAAAGCGACTAGGGAAACAGTTTTCTTGAGGTTGAGACTTTGAGAAATTGCTTCCGCTAAATCAGGATCACCAAAATCACCGCCAATGGGATGCCAATCTTTGCCACAAGGGTCCTCAGCGCGATCGCCTAAACCGCTCGGTCCATTGTGTCCGAGAAAAATAATATGATCACAAGTAACACTTTTTACTACCTTAACAATTTTATCTGCGGACTCCTCCAAACTAGAGACACCATAGCGTTCTTGACACATTTGGGCAAATCGCCATTCAGGTCCTCCCCAGGTAAAAGGACGACCACCTACCACAGTTAAATTCCACTGCGGAAAATCTAACTTACCATAACCGACTTGGGCAGATCCTAATAAATCTAGCTGTTCCTGTACCCAGTCTTCCTTGGTGCGGTCATAAGGACATTTTTTGCGTCCCCATTCAGTCGCCGAGTACCAGGCATCGTGGTTGCCCATTACCGCCGCTTTGGGAAGGTCTAGAGAAGCGATCGCTTTTACCACTTCCACCGACTCATTCCCGAAATCACCGACAAATAGCGCCAAGTCAACACCGAGATGCTGGAGTGCTATGCCGTCCTCTACTTCCCATTGGTCGTGAACATCGCCAATTACAGCAATTTTGATAGGTTTTGATTGATTTTTCTGACTGGTCATGCCACTTTAAAAAGCCGTATATCTCCAGGATATGAAACTCCACCGGATTTGGACATAAATTGCTAGAATCAATCCCTCACTCTTTTTGGTAAAAACTACTATAATTAAATTCACAACGTAATAATTTGTAATTAAAAGCAGTTTTTAATTGTGTTTACAACTACACTTACTCAACCAAAATCAGGCATTTTACCCTTAGATTTATTTGCCGCCATTGCGGATCTAAAAACAGAACTAAATGCAGTGATATTAGCCCACTACTATCAAGATCCTGATATTCAAGATATTGCCGATTTCATTGGCGATTCCTTACAATTAGCCAAAGCCGCAGCCAATACCAAAGCCGATGTCATTGTCTTTGCTGGTGTTCACTTCATGGCGGAAACAGCCAAAATCCTCAACCCTGATAAATTGGTGTTATTACCAGATATTAATGCAGGATGTTCTTTAGCAGATAGTTGTCCTCCCCAGGAATTTGCAGCTTTCAAAGCCTCACACCCAGACCATTTGGTAATTTCCTATATTAACTGCTCGGCGGAAATTAAAGCCATGAGCGATATCATTTGTACCAGTTCCAACGCTGTGAAAATTGTCCAGCAAATACCCCAGGAACAGCCAATTATTTTCGCCCCAGATCGCAACTTGGGACGGTATGTAAGGTCACAAACAGGACGGGAAATGCTGTTATGGCAAGGTAGCTGTATTGTTCATGAAACCTTTTCCGAAAAGAAACTAGTCCAGTTAAAAATTACACATCCTCATGCAGAAGCGATCGCTCACCCCGAATGTGAAACCAGCGTTCTCCGCCATGCCAGTTATATTGGCTCTACAGCCGCCTTACTCAATTATTGTCAAACCAGCCCTAGTCAAGAATTCATCGTGGCTACAGAGCCAGGAATCATTCACCAGATGCAAAAACTAGCACCTGACAAACACTTTATTCCCGCACCCCCCCAAAGTGATTGTAACTGTAACGAATGTCCATTTATGCGGCTAAACACCCTAGAAAAACTGTATCTAGCCATGAAAAACCGCACCCCAGAAATTACCCTACCAGAAGAAATCCGCATAGCCGCACTCCGACCCATGCAAAGAATGTTAGAAATGAGCCGATAAATAGGGGTTGCACCAAAAAGTCTTTTCGTGAGTGCTAGGAGTCAGGAGGTAGGGGCGCAGGGACTGCGCCCAAGGAGTCAGGAGGAATAGGAAAAATACATCCTGTTCATCCTTAAATCCTGGACATCCTGATTCAGACATGATCAAGATTTTTCCGAGTCGAGAACAGGAAAAATACATCCTGTTCATCCTTAAATCCTGCACATCCTGATATGGCTTACGCCACGCTTCGCTATCAGACATTGTTAATATCTACTCTTCTGAGCTTCTTTCTGGGCAGCCTCACTAAACTTTTTATACAACTTAGTTCTAATCTGTGCTTCCTGATAACGGCTGTGGCTAGGTGCAACCTGACCCATTAAATCAGAAGCCCGTTGCCAAGTAGCAGCTAATTCCAACCACTGAGTTGAAGTTATAGCCGTTTTACCAGTCACAGTCGCCTGGTTAGCCAGTCTCACAGATGCGGCAAACGGATCATCCAATGGGATAGAAAAACTTCGGCGCACAGGACGATTCGATGATTCTGGCGGTCTTTGGTTGACCGTTTGAGAAGATTGAGAACCCACTAATGGCAACAGCTTCTTTAATGGATTACTTAACCGAAAATCTAGCAACCAAGCCAGTAAAATTATTGAAGATAAACCAGCAACCCATACAAATAAAGTTTTGACAGAAATTTTGCCCTGACTTCGATTCTTCAGCAAAGATTGGGGTTTTGTTAAAATAGGTTTTCTTGATTTGGTATAAACTTCAGTTAACTCTGGAATTAACCGCTTCAACAAATTTGGTTGGTATACAGTAATTTCCCGTGACCACAGTAACTGACCATCAGTATCGCGGTTAATTTCCTCCAACCATAATAATTGCTCTTCTCGAACAATTCGACTATTAATATTAACTCGGCGAATATGACGTGGTGTCAGTGAGTCCAAAATTTCTTGAATTTTTGGCACTAAGACAGATTGCTCTAGTTGCTCTACTGTAGCCGCTTCACACAAGAGTTGTAATATACCAGTCGCAAAAACTGCTCTAGTTCTGACACCAGACACAACTAGCCTTTCATTCAAAACTTGAATAATTGCCGCCACGCTGCCCTGGTGAGCTTGCCAAGCGATATCATTTATCCGATCTACCATTTGATATTTAGTGATAGCTCTCACACCCTGATCTGTGAAATAATATAACTTAAGTTACTAATTATCTAAATTTAGGCAGGGAAAAAGGTGATTGGTCATTGGTGATTGGTCATTGGTCATTGGTCAACTACTCCTGCCTCTTGCCCCTTGCCCCTTGCCCCTTGCCTGTTCCCTCTTGCCTCTTAGAGACTTCCAAGAAATAAATTATCCCAAGAAACGAACCACAGAGGCACAGAGTACACAGAGAGAGAATTTTTGCATCAGTTTTGGGACATTTTTTTATTTGGAAGTCTCTTACCCATTTTCAACTAGCAACTTACGTTAATATACATTCAATTTGCATATATCAATTGTAAATTTGAGCAACTCTATATTCTATTTGCTCAAGTGCAAATTGCCACACTTGATATCCTGCTAAAGATAAATGTAATCCATCTGTAGTTAATTCGGGACGCAAATTGCCATCAATATCCGTAAACCAATTGTGAATGTTGAGGTAATTAGCCCCTTGCTTTTGGGCAATTATAGCCAGTTGGGCGTTAATATGACGAATTCGACTATTAGGGATTTTCTGCGATCGCACAGGTAAAATAGATTGGACAATAATCTGACTGCTGGAATGACTCTGACGTAAGCTATGAATAATCCGCGAGGAATTGACCAAAATTGACTTGTCAGTAGCACCCTTACGTAAATCGTTAATCCCAGTCATCACATAAATTACATCAGGTCTGGTGCCAGAAAATGCCGACAATCTTTTAGAAACGCCCTCAGAAGTATCTCCAGATATACCTTGATTTAGCCATAATTTACCCGTAGGTAGTTTGTCCTTGGGAAACCACAAACTTAAAGAATCACCTACTAAAATACTCAACCGATTCGCACCTTGACCTTTAGCCATAGCTTTAGCTTCCAAAGCTAATAAGCTTTTCCAGTCTTGATAAGTCAGTTTATCTGCCTTATTTGATTCCCCAGACAATGCTAAATTTTCATCATTATCAGTGCGCGTATAAATCTGACCAGATATAAGTGATGCTAATCTTTGCTGGTAGAGTTGACTACCAGAAATAGGTGATTTAGTTGGTGTCGTTGGGGAATTTAAGTTAAAGGATGATTTAACAGGTATTGATAACCCATGCTGTCTAAATTCTGATAAGAGAATCTCTAAGGTGGGGAGGTTTTTCCTGATTACTGATGACTGTTCAACGGTCGTCGGTGTTTGTCTACTAAATTCTGGTAATGATTTATCAGTCTTGACAAGACTCTTATTTGCTGGTGAGGACTTTTCAATTTGATTACTAAATTCAGGTACAGCAATTTGACGTGGAGAATTTCTTTTGCCATCGTAAACCTGGAAACCCTCGGCTAAATCCAATAAAGATAGAGAATCTTTGGGAAGATTGGTTATTTGGGGGGGTGTTGATATTGGTATGACCAATCCTGTTAATAAACTTGCAGCCAACAGATAAGGTTCACTCATCGTTGTTTTGTTCCTTGTGCGTATTCACTACTTTTTCTTATGACAGCGTTAACTAAGTGAATTCAGGAAGATTTCGATTTCTGTCTATACCCCATCTATCTTGCAAACTTGCGGTTTGCTATCAAAAAACTATAGGTTTGAACTCAATACCTTCGCCACATTAAAAAAAGCTTTGATTCGTAGCGACTGTCTTGATTGTCAATCGATCATTAAGTGAGACAGGGTTTATTTTGCTAGTTTACAATATTTAATAATATTAAGTTATTCAACGCTATTCAATCCTTTGAATCACGATAAATATCCTCCCGTCAGGATTAATCAACACTAAATTTTGGGATTTTCCATTTTAGAAGATTTACTGTATAAGCTTTCCAGCTTTTTGAGTATCTCACTGTTACCATCGTTTTTCAAAATCTTATCCCTTGATGATTTACTAAATTTTAGGTTTCATACTTTTGATAGATGACAATAATTAATTGTTTATGTTGTGAGTTGTAAGAAAAATTAATAAATAATTATATAGGTATCAATTTTTGTTGCTAAAAAAACAGCAATAAAACGCTAGGAAGTCGAATTGATAAGCTTTAAATAGTATTTATTTTTTTAAGATAGCTACGTTTATTTACACCTATCTCTATAAGCAATGTTATTATTAATACTTAAATAAATTGCGTTATTTTATTGTGTGATTTCAGTAACACGGCTGTTTGTAGCAGAGTAAGTAAATCGTTAAAATGCTTGCTACATAGGAGTTATGTCCGTAGTTAAAAAGTTAGATTTGCAGAATTATTGAGTCTGTTTGCTATTTATAGTCTGGATTAGACATACAAAGATTTATCGAAACTAAAGTAGATCAGTTCCGGGGATGTAGAATAACTTAGCGAAAAGTGCTAAGATTTATCCGATGTCATTAATGTTTCTTTTTATAACGTGGCTAGAGCTAGTACAGCAATCGGTGTATCTCCCATCATTAAGGAGATTGTGCAAAAACAGGCACATTCAACTCGCTTAACTTTGAAAGAAGTTATTCTCATGGGAATGTTGGCAATTGATAAGTTAGATGATCAAAATTGTCAAGAATTGGCAGATCAAGTTCATCAAATGCAGGTTAATGGTGAAATCTAAAGCTGCTGGCAGGAGTCTAAAATTTAAAGTCTCAAGCCTTCAGTTCACAAGCTAAAAAATAGCAAAAGTGGTAGTGTGATTTATCAAGTCTCTACTTTTGACTAAAACCTTAGCTAGTTGCCATTAAATAGTTCTCGTTTAAGTCCAAACTTAACTAACGGTATTGCTAATTTACAGTAGTAAAGTCCGTTGTGTTAAAGGCAAAAAAGGGATCTGAAACTAGATCCTTTTTGTCTGTCAAAAATTTAATAAAGAACTCAGCGAAAGTTTCATGAACTTTGCTAAATGAGGTTTAATTCCTGCTTGTTTACAGCGGTGCAAATAGGCAATATTAGACTTGATAGCGGCGATTTCCAGTAAATTGGCAAGATTGCCTCCATGATTGGGAAATTGACTAAAAATATCATTTCCAATTCGTAAAATATTTTAGCCTCATAGCCATTTTTGAGTAGTTTTGCATACTCTGGCTATGGGGCTTTAATATTTTTTAATTATTTCTTGGAGTTCTGATTTTACAAGTTTTCTGAATTGGTTAATGGTTTTATTGAGTAAGTAGGTTGGTGTTGAAAATTGTCGTTATGGCAAGGCAAAAGGCACTCATGCAAGAGGCAAGAGTGAAGAGGGTTTGGGCGATTTTACATTTCTTTACACAGTTTGGTTTTATTGTGTTCACCTACTTATTATTGGTTGTGAATTAAAGAGTTTGGGGTAAATGGTTGGAAAAGGAAAAATTTAAAATAATGCCATGATTGCTGCGGGAGAACCAGAACCTCCTCTTAATCTGAGAATTCCAATGATTAAGGTGATACTATGCGGTGGTAACTGATCTAAATTGGTGAGGTTTTCGAGAACAATTAGCGATCGCTCTAAAAGCAACCGGTTAATAGTAAAATTAGTATTCTGCCCAGAATCTACACCATGAGTATCAATACTCACTCCAGTAATTTGCCTGTGTGTTATTAAAAACTCAGTTGCATCATAGCTAAAACCAGGAAAGTGCATTTTTCCGTCTTTATCTTGGTTAAAAAATGCCTGGTGATTTAACCATTTTTCTTGCCAGCCAGTATATAATATCACTAAGCTCCCTGTGGGAATTTCTCCAAATTCAGTTTCCCAAGTTTGGATATCACTAACAGTCAAGGCATAATCAGGATTTATTGCTGCTTGTTCACAAATATTGATAACTATAGCTGGTAATATTAATGATGATGCTGGATACTGGTCAATACTTGCACCGTTTGCATAAAAACTATTAGGGGCATTAATATGAGTCCCGCTATGTTCTCCCAAGGAAAAGCCTCGTAAGTAATAACCATCATCTGGAATTTCTGCAACACTGGTAAATTCTACGGGAGGATCACCTGTCCATTTTGGTATATCTTGATCAATGAGATGACTAAGATGGATGACATGAGAGTAACTAATATTACTTAATGGTTGGGGATTTTTGCTGATCAAAGGTTTTTTTTTGTAAGTTGAGGATATTTTAACAAATATAGGGCTTATGCACGCTCACTAACTTACCATGATATTAATAAACGAAATTGCGTCGTTTTCAGCTTTGGGATGTCAATGCCTAAGCCCTAAAATAATCCCCCAAACCTTTTCACTTGAAGGTAATGGGGGGGAATTTTAATGTTGCAGCAAAAAGTGAATTTAACCCTAGTGAACATTAGAAAAGTTAAGCTTTAAATAAGGAAGAGTTAATTTTACATGAATTTTATCCAAACCAGATTTCTGTAACGCTTCTTTCTCCTGACTGGGCGCAGGACCTGCGCCCCTACCTCCTGACTTCAATTAGCCATGACCTTGGGTACTACTAGGACTTTATCAACCCGATTTCCGTCCATATCCATAACTTCAAACCGCATACCATCCCATTCAAAATGATCTGCGGCTGCGGGAATCCGGCCTAAATGGGTGATGACAAAACCGCCTAATGTTTGATAATTTCCTCTTTCTTCATGTTCTAATTCTTCAAGATCAAATAGTTCTAAAAATTCTTCTATTCCTAACATTCCATCTACTAACCAAGAACCATCTTCCCGTTGTACGGCTTCAGGTTCTTCTTGTCCTGGTTCTGTGGGAACATCACCGACAATTTCACTCATGATGTCATTAAGGGTGACTAAGCCTTGAATTACGCCATATTCATCTACGACTAAAGCCATGTGTGTGACGGTTTGTTTGAATAATTCTAAAACTTTTAAACCGCGTGTGCTTTCGGGGACAAATACGGGTTGACGTAATCCTAGAGTTAAGTCTAAGGGTTCGTTGCGTAAACTTCTGGCTAATAGGTCGGTGACGGGAATAATCCCCAGAACGTTATCTAGTCCTTCTTGACAAATGGGATAGCGAGAATAACCGCTTTCTGCCATTTTTTGGCGGTTTTCTTCGGGGGGATCTTCCAAGTCTAACCAAACTATATCAGGTCGAGGTGTCATAAAGGAGGTGACGGGGCGATCGCCTAACCGGAAAACTCTCTCTACCATGTCCTGTTCGGCTTCTTCAAATGTTCCCGCTTCTGTCCCTTGTTCGATGAGAATTTTGATTTCTTCTTCTGTAACTTGTGGTTCAGCAGAGGGGGTAATTCCTAATATTCGCAAAACTAAATCTGTAGATGCACTCAAAAGATAAACTATGGGTGAAGCTATTTTTGCTAAAGCCCGCATGGGTATGGCGACTGAAGCAGCGATTTTTTCGGGGTTATTTAAAGCCAGCCGTTTAGGGACGAGTTCGCCGACAATGAGGGAAAAATAGGTGATGAGTAGGACTACGATGCCAAAGGCGATCGCATTACTATAATTAGCTAAAATGGGAATTAGCTTGATATAATCTTCTAATCTTTTGGCAATGGTCGCACCACCAAAGACACCATTCAGAATATTGATGAGTGTAATCCCTACCTGGACGATAGAGAGAAAATGATTGGGAGATTCTGCGAGTTTTAATGCAGCCTTGGCGTTAATATCCCCTTGATTGGCTAACTGCTGTAGTCTGACTTTCCGGGCTGAAACTACAGCCATTTCCGACATGGAAAATACACCGTTGGCGAAAATTAGCACCAAAATCGTTAAAATTTCAAACGTGAAGGAAGACATTTTTAAAATTGCTGGTATAAAGAATAGAAGTATACGGTGATCAGAAGTTGCCCAGTGTTCATTCAATCAGACTGATCTTAGTATCCAGTATTTTAGGTAATTCTCTAAATACTTTGACTATACACAAAGTAGTAGCTATATTGCTTCTGTCTATGAGTAGTTCGGTTTGATTCTTTCCTATTTATCGTCAAGAGAGGGGTTAACACTTTTAAAATGGTTAACAGGAAATAATTCGAGATTTTCACGTCAGCAGCGACTTCCTTTTTTAGCGTAAAACTTATGTCCTTATCTTCCATTGTGCGTGCTTTGGCGCGATCGCCTCTTACCGCAGAACTCATTACTAAACTCAACAAGCAACAGGAATTGCGGTTAAATGGGATTTCTCGGCTACCCAAAGGACTGCCTTGGATAAGGTGGAAAAAGTTACCCTTACCCCTACAAGTTTTGCACCGATTATCAACACAGCACTTACAGAAAATGTAGAGACGTTTCATGAACCGTCTCTACAAGAGTTAGGAACATTAGAAGGAAGTCGGCGGTTTTTGGGGTTGGCTTTTGCAAAACCGGCTTCATTGCTGGATTATTTAGCAGCAAATACCCTTGTTGCCATTGATGAACCAGAACAATGTTATGCTCATAGCGATCGCTGGGTGGAAAATGCTAATAGTCAGTGGTCAGTTGTCAGTGGTCAGTTGTCGGTTGGATTACCTAAGATTCATCGAAATTTTGATGAGTGTATAGGGGAAATTAGTAATTTTAGAAAGTTATATTTATCAGAATTGTCGGAAGAAAATAATGGTTTAAATTTAGCAAGTAGACCTTTACCTGTTACACCTCACCAATTTGCCAAGTTAGGGGAAACTATTAGAAACGAGAGAGAACGCAATTTTGCAGTTTGGATAATTTCGGCTCAACCTTCCCGTTCGGTTTCTCTGCTACAAGAACATGATTGTCCTGCCCAGTTTATCCCCAATCCCCGTGATTATCAAGCTATTGATAAACTGCAAATTAATCATATCCCGATTGCTCTTAAATATTCCGGTTTAGCAGAATTAGAAGGTTTTATTTTACCTTCTTTTCGATTAGTTATTGTCACCGATAGAGAATTTTATGGACAACATTCTTTAGCTAATTTTGGTTATGTCCGCAAACGTCGTCAAGCCACATCTAAACAAGTTGATCCTAATAAATTACGTCAGGGAGATTATGTTGTTCATCGTAGTCATGGTATTGGTAAATTTGTTAAATTAGAAAGTTTAACAATTAATGATGAAACCCGTGATTATTTAGTTGTGCAATATGCAGATGGTTTATTAAGAGTTGCGGCTGACCAAGTTAGTTCTTTATCTCGTTTTCGCACCAGTGGAGATAAAGCCCCAGAATTACACAAAATGACCGGAAAAGCCTGGGAAAATACTAAGAATAAAGTCCGTAAAGCCATTAAGAAACTAGCAGTAGATTTGTTAAAATTGTATGCTGCCCGTTCTCAACAACAAGGTTTTTCCTATCCCGCAGATATGCCTTGGCAAGAAGAAATGGAAGATTCTTTTCCTTACCAACCTACCACAGATCAGCTAAAAGCGGTACAAGATGTGAAACGGGATATGGAAAGTGAAAGACCGATGGATAGGTTAGTATGTGGAGATGTGGGTTTTGGCAAAACTGAAGTGGCAATTCGGGCAATTTTTAAAGCTGTCACCGCAGGAAAGCAAGTAGCACTTTTAGCCCCAACCACAATTCTCACTCAACAACATTATCATACAATTAAAGAACGTTTTGCCCCCTATCCTGTGAACGTGGGGTTACTAAATCGGTTTCGCAGCGCAGAAGAAAAACGCAATATTCAAAAACGTCTAGCGACTGGAGAATTAGATATAGTTGTCGGGACACATCAATTATTGGGAAAAGGTGTGCAATTTAAAGATTTGGGACTTCTAGTAATTGACGAAGAACAAAGATTTGGAGTTAATCAGAAGGAAAAAATCAAAAGCCTGAAAACGCAAGTTGATGTTCTCACTCTTTCCGCAACTCCTATTCCCAGAACCTTATATATGTCATTATCAGGAATTCGGGAAATGAGTTTAATTACCACTCCACCTCCCACCAGAAGACCAATTCAAACCCATCTCGCACCTTTAAATTCTGATATTGTCAGAAGTGCAATTCGTCAAGAATTAGATCGAGGTGGACAGGTATTTTATGTAGTTCCGCGAGTCGAAGGGATTGAAGAAACTACTACAAAATTGCGAGAAATGGTACCAGGAGGAAGATTTGCGATCGCTCATGGTCAAATGGACGAAAGCGAGTTAGAATCAACTATGCTGACTTTCGGTAATAATGATGCTGATATTCTTGTTTGTACGACAATTATTGAATCTGGTTTAGATATTCCGCGAGTCAACACAATATTAATTGAAGACGCGCACCGTTTTGGTCTATCTCAATTATATCAATTGCGAGGTCGGGTAGGACGTGCCGGCATTCAAGCTCACGCATGGTTATTCTACCCCAAACAAAGAGAATTATCCGATGCAGCTAGACAAAGATTAAGAGCAATTCAAGAATTTACTCAACTCGGTTCTGGATATCAATTAGCAATGCGAGATATGGAAATTCGCGGAGTGGGAAACTTGCTAGGTGCAGAACAATCTGGACAAATGGATGTCATTGGCTTTGACTTGTACATGGAAATGTTAGAAGAAGCAATTCGAGAAATTAGAGGTCAAGAAATACCCAAAGTTGAAGATACCCAAATTGACCTTAATCTCACCGCATTTATCCCTGCAACCTACATTCCTGATCTTGATCAAAAAATGAGTGCTTATCGCGCTGTAGCCACAGTAAAATCAAAATATGAACTCAAACAAATTGCCGCTGAATGGACTGATAGATATGGGACTATACCAGTTCCAGCAAATCAATTATTGCGAGTTATGGAATTAAAACAATTAGCTAAAAATCTGGGATTTAGTCGCATTAAACCAGAGAATAAACAGCACATTGTTTTAGAAACCCCAATGGAAGAACCAGCTTGGAATCTCTTAGCAGAAAACCTCACTCCCACAATGAAAGCAAGGTTTGTTTATTCTCCTGGGAAGGTAACAGCAAGAGGTTTAGGAGTATTTAAAGCAGATCAACAATTGCAGACTTTAATAGATACTTTTGTGAAAATGCAAGGGGCAATTCCTGAAACGACTTAAGAGACTTCCAAGAAATAAATTATCCTAAGAAACGAACCACAGAGGCACAGAGTACACAGAGAGAGAATTTCTGCATCAGTTTTGGGACATTTTTTTATTTGGAAGTCTCTAAGTGTAGGGTGGGCAATGCCCACCATTTTTTATCTATTTCCGAAAATATAGTGTAAAGTATTAACATAACTGGTAAGGTAAAAATAATTCTATTTTTGGGAGATTACGATGTTTAAACAAGTTACTTTAGAGAATTTTAGAACTCACAAATCAACAACTATAGAATTATATCCAGTAACTTTATTAATTGGTAATAACAACTCTGGTAAAACAAATCTTTTAGCAGGAATACAACATTTTTGTCGTCTTGTCAAAAAAGGAAACCCTGATAATAAATATAGAAATGTCACTGGAATAGATTTATATCCATATAAATACAGACTTGCTAAAGATGATGAACCGATGTCTTTTGAAATTTCATGGAATCATGAACACGGAGAAATTAATTATAAAATAGAAATATATGAAAGCCATAAATTTACAAGTAATGCTAGTTGTCAAGAGAAAATAACTGTCAAATTACTTAATAATCCAACACCCAAAGAAGTTGACAGTGGCTATAATCAACCAACAAATATACTAGAATTAAGAGAAAAAATACAATCAGATACATTTTTAGATGAAAAAGAAAAAGCACTATGTGAGTTATTTTTTCTTTATTTTACTAATACATTTAATTATCATTTTCAACCTGCATTCCTCAAACAAAAAAACAATCAGGATATACATGAAGAACAACACAATGAATTTAATAACAGTCTTGAAATAGAACAAAGGAGAATACCAGAATATTTAGGAGAAACAGGAAGTAACTTTCAGTCACTTCTACGCCATGTAAAAGAAAAAGAACAACGTATATTTTCATCATTTATTGCTAAAATGAGAACTGTTGATACAAGTTTTATTGGAGTTCGTTATGATCCCAATCGTTCCAGTTTAATCTGGGAATTCGATTTAGGACTTAAAGGTTCTGTAGAAGAATTTATGCCAGATGTTGTATCAGATGGCTTTATGAAAATTGCGGCAATAAGTTTGCTTGCATCATTGAGAAGACCACCTGCTATTATTATGCTGGAAGAAATAGAAAATGGTATTAATCCAGGGAACATACAACAATTGATGAATTGGATTTGGCAAGCAACATCACCTAGTCAAGATGGCTTTGGAACATCACAATTTATTTTAACTTCTCACAGCCCCTCTGTTTTAAGAGAATTTAATCAACATCCTGATCATGTTTATACAGTCCGTTTAGATAAACGTAGTCGTCAAAGCGATGTAAGAAACTTAAATACTGCACTTGATACCCTTGTGGGAATTGGAGCAATTAAAGATGATGAAGTAGAATATGAAACTGAAGAAAATACAGGTAAACAGTTAATAAAAATACCAAAATATCAGTTAGCAGAACTTTGGTACACAGGGACAATTGGGTAAAATATCATGAATACTATTAATGTGGGAATTGTTGGAGACGGGTTAACTGACTATAAAGTGTTTGGAAAAATTGTTGAATGTATTTTATTAGAAGAAATATCAGAAAATGTCAAATTTGATATTATTCCACTGATTAGAAAAAACATTTTTGATCATGTTCAAAAATACAAAAATGCCTGTCGCAAAAATCCTGAAGGGTATTACTTACCCAATAAAATAGCAGTAGAACTAAGAGATAGTATATGTGGTACAATTATCCAAGCTTTTGAGGAGTTTAAAGATAATGTAGATATTTCCTATAGTGATATTCTTTTAATAACTACTGATACGGAACATATTCTTAAAGATAAAAATCAATATTTTGATACTTGGGCAATTAGTTTATCGCATATTTTGAGAGAAGCAATTGAAAAATTTTATGCTTTTCAAGCTAGAAATGAATATCCTAGAAAATATTTACCCATAATCATGCCTTTAACAACATTTCCCTCAATAGAAGTTCTTGTTGCTGCTGCGAGAGGAGAATTAAATAAAAATTATGGTAAAAATCCCCGCGAGTGGAAAGTTTTATTGTACAAAACCGAATATCCTCAAGATGAAGAAATCGAAAAACAGGCTTTAGATTATATCACACCTGAAAGTATAGACTATATTTTCAATGATTTACCTGAAGCAAGATTTTTTATTCAAACATTATCTTTGGGATTAAAACGTTGTTTTTTAAATAGTAAATCTAATTGTGAAAAATACATCTGATTGAGAGTTCTATTTTAGTAATTTAGTAATTTATTAATTTAGTAAATTCTTCAGTCATCTTAAAAGGGCTATTTCTAATATACCCTTACAGGGTTGCAATTTCTGACATCACCTTTTGAACCATCACAGAAAATTCTCATTAAACTACCATCTAATCATATCTCGTTTATACTGTATGTGGTATTTACATCACAGATAAAAAAGATCTAAAATAAATGTAGAATATTTAATAGATTCCCTAGTTTCACCCCTATTAATTAAAATTCCCATAGAGGCGACAATGGTTTTACAATTACTCAGACACCAATTTACAGTTAAGCAATTTCACCAAATGGCTGAATCTGGTATTTTGTCAGAAAATGAAAGATTAGAATTAATTCGCGGAGAAATGATTGATATGTCCCCTATTGGTACAAGACACTCAGGTTGTGTTTTATTTTTAAGTAACTTACTAGCGTTGCTATTAGGAGGTCTGGCCTTAATTAATGTCCAAAACCCAGTAGAATTAGATGAAACTTCTGAACCTCAACCAGATATAGCATTATTAAAACCCCGTGCAGATTTTTATAGAACTGCACACCCCCAACCAGAAGATATATTTTTGTTAATAGAAGTTGCCGACACAACGATAAAATATGACAGAGAAGTAAAAATTCCTTTATATGCAGAAGCAAATATTCCTGAAGTTTGGTTAATAGATGTTAATCAGGAAGTTATAGAAGTATATCGAAATCCTCTCCAGGGAGTTTATCAAGATATACAGAAGTTAGTAAAAAATCAGACTTTATCAATTTTAGCTTTTCCTGATGTCAGTATTAATGTGACTGAAATATTTTAAATTATCCAGTCATCTTAAAAGGGCTATTTCTAATATACACTTACAGGGTTGCAGATTATGACATCACCTTTTGAACCATCCCAGAAAATTCCCATTAAACTACCATCTAATCATCCTGACTTATTATTAGGATTAGATGACTTACTAGAACTCGGTTTAATATCTGATGATCAAGTTAAACAAATAGCCCGTCAATATCTCACTTGCACTGTAGTCTTTACACCTCAGACTGCATCAGAACCAGAGGAAATTTTCACCCCTAGCACACCCCCACGAAAACCATTAATTGCAACTTTACCACCCATCACAAAACCACCTACGAAACCCAGTTTTGTTAATTCGATGCTGCAATCTTTTGGTGAAGAATTAAGTGTACGGTGGTTGCTGTTTTTGGGTATATTTTTAGTAGTGCTTTCCTCCGGTGTTCTCGCTGCAAGTCAATGGGAAAGATTCCCCGCAGTTGGACAGTATGGGGTTTTATTTGCGTATACTTTGAGTTTTTGTGGATTTACATTTTGGGCGGGTAAACAAAGCAATTTAAGGTTAACTGCACAGACATTATTAATAGTCACATTGTTATTAGTTCCTATCAACTTTTGGGCAATGGATAGCTTTAGTTTGTGGCAAAATCCATTAAACTTAGTTGTGATGGGAATTGCGTCGCTAACCCTGACATTTATTACTAATCAACTTTGTCAAAACCGCAATATTATTAATAATTTTCCCAGTGGTAAATTACCTTTAATCAATATTATCGGGTTGAGTTATTTACATTGGGGTTGGAAGTTATCAAATTTTCCCCTAATTGCTGTTTATTTAGCAATGATAGGAACAACTACTATTACTGTTTACAATCAATTAACCCAACCCCAAGAAA
This sequence comes from Anabaena sp. AL93, assembly GCF_001672085.1. Lineage (NCBI taxonomy): Bacteria > Bacillati > Cyanobacteriota > Cyanophyceae > Nostocales > Nostocaceae > Anabaena > Anabaena sp. AL93. The sequence continues at coordinate 25,525 of NZ_LJOU01000009.1, forward strand.
ATACAAATATAGAAACTCCACAATGGGGAATTAGTTTATATTTTACTTTTCTGATTTACGCTTTATTAACTTTACTGACAAGGGCTATTTTTATAGCTGGAGTTAATATTACTCAATTAGGTTTAGCAATTGGGATTTGCGGTGGTTTAGTAATTTGGTTATCAGAAAAAAATTCTTCTACAAATCCTTCTATCCTTTGGGAAGAATTAGGAAGAAGTTTACTTTTATTAGGTTGGTTAGTTTCAGTCATAACAGAACCAGCCCAAGCTATAATAGTCAGCATTTTAAGTTTGTGGGTTTTTAGTCGTCGGTTACAAAAATATAATTTACAAAAAGATTTTTTAGCTATTTTCTTAATTGGTTTACAGACAATTTGGCTAGGTTGGAGATTAATTCCTAATGAATTAAAAACATTACTAATTAGCACCGCTACCCATTTAACTAATTCTCAAAATCACCCTTGGGTATTATTGAGTATTGCTTTATTTCCTTACGTCATTTTGATGTTATGGCTAACAGATAAATTACATAATCAAGAAAATCAAGACTTGGCAGATTTTGGAGAACAGCTAACTCTAGGTTTGGGAATTTGTTTAACAATAATTAGTTTGGTAAATCCAATATTAAGAACAATCAATTTTTTATTATCTACTATTACTCTAGCCACATTTATTCAACGTCGTGCAGCTTTTTCTCCTCCCTTTATATACTTAACTCATGGTATGGGAGTATTGACGCTAATTTCTAGCATTAATTGGTTTTTACCAAGTTTAAATCAAGAAATTTGGGCTGGTATCTTATTAGCTATCATGATAGCTGAATGGGGATTTAGTCTTGGTGAAGGCATAACGCGACGGAGTGCATGGTATATTGGTTTAGTATTAGCTGCAATCAGTTTTTCTCTATTATGGGTAAATGCTGAAAGTTATTGGCATGGTAATTGGCAAAATCAAAACTCTTTAGGCGTAATTTGGTTAATTACACCTTTAGCATTAACAGGTTTAGCTATTCGTAATACTGAACCAAATCGCACCACTAACAGGTTTTTAAGTGTCTTCGCTGTAGGGATTTCTCAATTATTAACTTTACCATTACCAGGAATAAGATTAATCGGTTTGGGTGTGGGTATAGCGGTAATGTTAGTCCATACTCGCTATTCAAGAAACCAAATATATGCAGGAATAATTATTGGTTTTGGATTAAGTTTCCTGACTGCATTATTAGGTGAAGGTGTATTTGGTTTAATCCAATTAAAAATATCAGGTTGGTTTGTCGTTACTGCATTAACAATACTGAGTTTATGGCTATGGCGTGGTGTACTTTTACGCAAAGGTACAGAATTGGCAATAATTTATGCAGCCGCAAGTGATAAATGGGCGATCGCATTATGTACAATAGAATTATCAGCTCTGACTTTGCATTCCAGTTTAATTTATCAAAGCATTATCAAAACAGAATATATCTATGTTATTACCACAGCGATAATTTTAGCATCAATCATCTATCGCAGTTGGGGACAATCGAAAGAATCGGCATTTTATGGTATTGGTTGGTGTTTAGAATTATTAACAGCCGAAATATTAGGATTTGGCGAACATTCAATCATTAGAATCGCCATAGCAAACATCATTCTCGGTTTAACAACTCAGCTATTTGGTGAATGGTGGCGACGCAAACATCAATTACAAACATTACCTAATAGTTTTCATATTCTCCCCCTTATTTATGGTGCATTTAGCGTCATTTTGCGATTAAATACCTTTGCCAATTTTACAGGTTTTTGTTCCCTGGGTGTAGCCTTAATTCTCATTGGAGTAGGAAGACGCAGGGAAGCATTTAAACCCCTCCTTTATTTTGGTATTATCGGCCTATCAATTTCCGCCTACGAACTCCTATTTTATCAAATGTCCCTATCTAAAGGAGAGGCTTTAGGTGATGGTTTAATTGCCATGTCAGCCCTTGGTACTAGCATCATGTATGCTTACCGTATCCTCACACCCTGGCTGATTAGTTATCTGGGTTTCAATTCTCAAGAATTAAAAAATATTGCCCATCTTCATTGGGTTTGGAGTAGTATTTTATTCCTTTTTGCTATGACTTTACCTATCCAAATTAACTCGTCTATCGTATTAGGAACAGGATTATTTTTAGTTCGCTATGCGATTTGGCAAGGAAAAGAAAATTCCCAAGAAACAAATCAAGAAATCTGGGTTTATTTAGGTTTAATAGAAGTAGGAATTATTGGTATTTATTTACAAAATTTACCAATAGGGAGATTAATATTTGAGCAATTACTACCTTGGAATGGAGCGATATCCTGCCTATTTGCCTACTTCCTATATATTCTACCTTGGCAAAGATTAGGTTGGTCAAAAACGCCTTGGCAACGCACAGCATACATTCTCCCATTAATTATTGTAGGAACAACGGGACTAACAACCTATCCTATTACTTTAATTATCGTTGCTGCTTACTACATCTTTTTAGCTAACGCTGCCACACAAATCCGGTTTACATATATCAGTTTAATATTAATTGATTGGGCATTATTTACTTGGTTTAATGATTTAAACTTCAGAGATTCTCTTTGGTACGTTATACCAATTGGTTTATCTTTACTATATATTGCCCAAATAGATGAACAACTAAAATTATCAACAACCAAACCTCTCCGTCACAGTTTGCGAATGTTAGGAAGTGGTTTAATTTGCGGTTGGACAATTTTGTTTTATCAAAATCTGCCTTTTATCCCTGGTGTTTTTAGTCTGATTACTATTTTCGCTGGCTTAGGTTTAAAAGTCCGCGCTTTTCTTTATGTTGGTACAGGTACTTTTTTAATTACTAGCATTTACCAATTAGTAATTTTCAGTCTGAGTTATTCTTTCTTAAAATGGATTGTTGGTTTATTAGTTGGTATTTTGTTAATTTACATTGCTGCTAACTTTGAAACCCGACGCACTCAAATCACTGCCCTACTTCGCAATATTAGTGATGAATTTGCCAATTGGGATTGATTAGACATCTGGTGAAAAAAGTAGAGACGTTCCATGAAACATCTCTACAACAATTTTAGAAAACGCACATTTAATCAATTGGATCAATACCCAGTGCGCGTAATTGTTCTGCCAATCTTTCAGCCCGTTGGCGTTCCTGTTCAGCCCGTTGACTTTCTTGTTCAGCCCGTTGACTTTCTTGTTCAGCCCGTTGGCGTTCCTGTTCAGTCCGTTGCTGTTCTTGTTCTACCTTTTCGACTGCCCAGGGTAACAAATTACCTGCTTGATCCCACCATCTTAGCCAGTAACCTATACGCCCCTCTTTTTCTCCTTCCCACAATCCCAAAAATAATCCCATATCTGTAATCCAGTAGCGATTATTCTCGTCTATTGGCTGTAATTTATACTGTCCTGACTCAATTTGATGAACTTCCAATTCAGCCGTCAGGGGGTCAAAAATTACATAGGTAGGGACTTGGAGAATTTGTTCATAAAAAAACCATTTTCCGGGGGGGAAGGCGCGTCTAGCTGAGTATTCTTTCCCGTCTGTATCTGAGCAAAATTCCATGACAACGCGGGGAATTTCTCCTTCCAGATGAGGTGTATAACTGCGTCTATCTGTTGTCCCAGACAAGGGTAAAACCGTCTGCACAAAAAACCAATCTGGGGCTTTAACAACAAGTTTGTCATTCATTGTGGCACATATGCCCAAATTGGCAGCTATCAGCATGGTGGATTGAATATATCCACTTAGTTCCAGACTTTCTCGTAATGCCCCAGCAATTAATGGTTGTGCAGTGTTTTCCACAGGTTCTTCTTCTAGGATAAAATCTTCGGGTAATGCTTCCCAAGAGATTGCTATTGTTGATAGTTGTGGAGCAGTTGAGATTGGAGTAGCCACCATAACTCTAACTCCCTGTTGTGAGGATTTTTTCTAATTTATTATCGTCCCATTATAACTGAATCTTTAGATTCTTAATTTAACTGTTTGTGGAGTTGCTGAATTGGAAGATAAACTTGAAAAATCAGCAATTTCAAACTTTGTGCCTGCCCTGCGGGATATCTAAGAGAGATAGGACAAAACATAATTCATCTCCCTATTATCCAATGCCAAAAATTAGTATTAATCAGGTTGAGTAGAGGTCGAAAAACTTTCCTGAAAACTTAACTCCTCATATACAGCCAATGTTTCTTGGTGTACACGGGCAACATTTAACCATTCTAGATTGTCCTGCGATCGCTGTTTCCATTCCTGAAGTATATTTGCATCACTTAATAATTTTATTAATGCCTTAGCCAACTGATGACTATCCTGCGCCGGCACTAATATCCCCGCTTTACCATTATCCAAGGCCTCTGGGATACCGTCCACCTTCGTAGCCACAATCGCCAACCCTGCTTCCCTCGCTTCTGAAAGCACCAAACCAAAGGGTTCAAGGTGGGAAGCCAAGACAAAAATATCACAGGCTAGTAAATAACGTTGGGGTTCAGGCTGAAACCCTTCAAAGTGAATCCGATGACTAACAGCCGTTGCTTGGGCTTGAGACTCAAATATTTGTTTATCTGGTCCATTTCCGACCAAATATAAATGTACTGCGGGAAAATCCTGGGCAATTTCTTCAAAAGCCGCGATTAACTCAGTAATGCCTTTTCGTTTATACATTCCTGCTACGGTAGCTATCGCCGGACTTTGTAAACTTAAAGGTTGATAATCTGATATTTTCCGAGTTCGAGGACTACCCAATGTCCCATTACAAACTACCCGTAATTTCTGTTCAGGAATTCCCCGTCGCACCATCGAATTTTTGACAGCCTTACTAACAGCAATTACTCGGTCAGCTAAACCCATCAATAGGCTACTAGGTTGAAATTCATTATGGACAGTAGCCACTAAAATATATCTATTTTCCCATCTCAAAGCCCGCGCTAACACCACACCAGTCATCATGTGAGCATGAACTATATCTGGTTGAAATTCTTGCACAATTTTCCGATAAGCGATCGCCGCCTTCATCATTGTTATTGGCTGACGACTTTGGTTAATTTCGTAATGTTTAACACCAAATTGATTTAATAATTTTTCGTATCCCCCTCCCGCTGAAATTACCGCCACATCATCGCCAGATTGGGACTGTAAACAAGCTAAATCCACAGCTACATTGACAATACCATTACCGATTTCCTGGACATGATTTAATATATGTATGATTCGCATAAAGTTAAAAATGTGTATCAAAACTTAAATACATTTCAGCAAAGAAAGATTAATCATCTAATTCAAAGGGAACAGGGAACGGGCAACAGGGAACAGGAAAAACTCATGTTTAAAAACATGAGATTGAAATAATGACACTGTTTTTTTCGTGCTACGCATCTGGTAAAAACATCCTTTTCTTGACTGAGCTTTAAACTGGTGCAAATGAGTGTTTCTTATTTGCTCCCTGTTCCCTGTTCCCTTCTTTTGTAAGTGAATGGAAAAAAAACTACATATGTAAGGAAAAGTCAAGTTGCCCAAAATCTCTTTTCTGTTCCCTTGCCATAACAACAATTTTTAACGCCAACCTACTTAATGACCTGATAACTACTATATCTATGTCGGTCTTTCTGATAAGTCATGCTTAATATATACAGATCCAGTATAATCTAACTGTACATTAAGAAACATATATCAAAGATAATTTGGGGTAGTTAACTTATACTGAATTATTAATTAATAATCATCGGTTTTTACTCTGATCAGGATCTTCCTATTAATTATCATTTAAGCATTCAGTATTCAGCTATCAGTTTTCAATACGGAAATACAGAATGTTAAATGTGTATAACTTTCAGGAAATAACTACTTCCTCATCTCCACTATTACTGCTGATAGCTGAATGCTGACATCAAATATTAAATCAAGGTGATAAACGCTCGATTTCCCAGCCGCCATTATCTACACGAGTATATAACAGGCGGTCATGTAAACGACTCGATCTTCCCTGCCAAAACTCAATTTTTTGGGGAATCACGCGAAAACCACCCCAATGTGGAGGACGAGGAACTTCCTGAGTTTGATATTTGCGCTGAAATTCTTGTAATTGTAATTCTAAAATTTCTCTACTCGCAATTACTTCGCTTTGATTAGAAGCCCAAGCACCTAACCGACTATATGTAGGGCGGATTTCAAAATAGCTATCAGATTCTGCTGCGGAAATTTTTTCCACAGTTCCCACAATTCTGACCTGGCGTTCTAATTCCGCCCACCAAAAAACCAAAGCAGCATGGGGGTTTACTGTCAATTCCTGTCCTTTTTGGCTATTGTAATTAGTAAATAAGACAAACCCCCGTTCATCAAAATCTTTGAGTAATACCATTCTCGCCGAAGGCTGACCATCGGATGTACAAGTAGCCAAAGTCATAGCATTAGGTTCAGGTAGCTGGGCTGACAGGGACTGACTAAACCATATTTTAAATTGTATAAATGGATTTGGATCAATTTGTTTCTCATTTAAATCTTGTAATGTGTAGTCTTTGCGAAGATCAGCTATGCTAGTATCCATTTTTGTTATTTCCTCAAATTTAGATCAGCTAAAATTTATGATCAAAATCAGTAAATAGTTTAGACAATAGTAATACCTTGTCCATTTTCCGTAGGTTGGGTTAAGCGACAGCGCAACCCAACAAATGCGTTAGGTTTCATGCTGATTGCTTGGCGTTCACGCAGTGTCCCGCAGGGATACGTTTACGTTCCACAGCCCAACCTTACAAATCAAGGCTTTTTCCAATTTGGACAAGGTATTGAGAATAGGAAATGGAAATTACAAAAGTATGGCTTCCGCCACACTAGGTGATTATTCCTCTCCTACACCTGAAGTCCTTGCTTATACATTAAATCAGATGCGCCGTCTTGCTTCTCTGCAAACTCTGTTAACTTATGGACTCAGTGGGCCAATTATCGCCCTCAATATCTGGCTCCTGTCTGTATTATTCCATTTTTTCCAGAATCCAATTACTATTCTCAGTATTGCGGCAATTCTGGCTTTTCTATTGAATTACCCAGTTAAGTTACTTGAGAAAGTCAGAATTACCCGCACTCAAGCAGTAATTATTGTTTTACTGCTGACCTTAACTTTGTTTATTGTTTTGGGTGTTACCCTCGTACCAATGCTAATTGACCAAACCATTCAATTGTTAAATAAGATTCCTGATTGGTTAGCGACTAGTCAAGCTAATTTAGATCACTTAGAAAGTTTAGCAAAGCAGCGGCGGTTATCTATAGACTTAAAGCTGGTAACAAATCAAATAAATGCTAATATTCAAAATTTAGTACAGCAAATAGCTTCAGGGGCGGTAGGATTTGCCGGAACACTGTTATCAGGAATACTGAATGTAGTATTGGTCATCGTTCTAGCTTTTTATATGCTCATATATGGCGATCGCGTTTGGTCTGGTTTAGTTAACATTCTCCCGTCTAATATTGGTCTTCCTTTTAGCCGCTCATTACAGTTAAATTTTCAAAACTTTTTTTTGAGCCAATTATTGCTAGGACTATTTATGGTCATAGCCCTTACACCCATTTTCTTATTTCTGAAAATTCCATTTGCCCTGTTATTTGCTATTATTATCGGTATTTCTGGGCTTATTCCCGTTGTTGGCGCAACTTTAGGCATTGGTTTAGTCACATTGTTGGTATTAATCCAAAATTGGTGGTTAGCCTTTCCAGTCGCTACAATGGCAGTTATCATGCAACAAATCAAAGACAATTTGTTAGCACCAAAATTAATGGGCAATTTTATTGGACTTAATCCTTTATGGATTTTTATTGCCATTTTAATGGGATTTGAAATTGCTGGATTATTAGGAACACTCGTTGCTGTGCCAATTGCGGGAACTATCAAAGGCACTTTTGATGCCATTAAAGGCAGTGATCACAGTGATTTTGTCTCTACTTTTCGAGCTAATTACGGCTCGGAATTTGAACAAGATGAATAAATTGGTTATTGGTCATTAGTCATTGGTCATTGGTCATTGGGTAATTTTCTCCGAACTCCGAACTCCGAACTCCTGACTCCTGACTCCTGACTCCTGGTATATTAAATTTTGAATTAAATGGATGCAGTCGAACTATTAGAAACAATTACACACCTCATTGAGCAAGCTGAAAAAGGGGAAATTGACCCTTGGGACGTGCGAGTTATTGAGGTGATTGACCATTACTTAGAATTGATGGCTCCAGAAGCAAGAACTATCAGAGGCTATGAAAGTGACTTGTCTCAATCTGGACAGGCTTTTTTATCAGCATCAATGCTTGTATTATTTAAAGCTAATACATTAATGCAGTTGTCGGCAGTACATAATATCTCAGAAGAAGTTGTAGATGATACACTATTAGAAATTGAGGATGGATTGTTATATCCAGCCCATCGTTTGCAACTGGAGCAACACTTACGCCGTCGTCCGGCAGCTATGCCACCCCCAAAACGGCGGGTAACTTTACAAGAGTTAATAGACCAGTTACAAATTATGGCCAGCCAACTAAAGCTGGTAGAAACAGTAGATAAACCTAAGCGACTGAAACGTCAACCTAGTGTGCAAACTATGAGGGAAGCCCTAGAGTTAGCACACCAAGAAAATCTAACGGAAGTCGCGTTAGAACTAGAGCAAGTATTAAATTCTGCTGCTAAAGGGCAAAATTTAGAGGAACAATGCTGGAATTTAGAACAACTGATAGATTTGTGGATAAAGACAAAACAACCAGAGAAAAAAGCTTCTCATCATGAATCAGAACACGGTAACTTAGTTAGCGTTTTTTGGGCGTTACTACTGCTATCGGCTCAATCTAAGGTAGAACTATTTCAACAAGAATTTTACCAGGAAATTCAAATCCGCTTACTTACTTAAAGGCAGGGAGCAGGGAGTAGAGAGTAAGGGGAGTTGGGGAAGTGGGGGAGGTGGGGGAAGTAAAAGGGGAGAAATATTCTTGTGCAACTGACAACTGACAACTGACAACTGACAAAGGAAATAAAATTTTATGAAAGCGATGATTCTTGCGGCGGGAAAAGGTACTCGTATCCGTCCCATTACGTATACAATTCCCAAACCGATGATTCCTATACTGCAAAAGCCGGTTATGGAATTTTTGCTGGAGTTATTACGTCAACATGGCTTTGACGAAATTATGGTCAATGTCAGCCATTTGGCGGAGGAAATAGAAAGTTATTTCCGAGATGGTCAGCGGTTTGGAGTGCAGATTGCCTATTCTTTTGAAGGTAAAATTGATGATGACGGTAAACTCGTCGGTGAGGCTATTGGTTCGGCTGGGGGTATGCGTCGGATTCAAGATTTTTCCCCATTTTTTGACGATACATTTGTAGTGTTGTGTGGTGATGCTTTAATTGATTTAGATTTAACTGCTGCGGTAAAGTGGCATAAATCCAAAGGGGCGATCGCTACTATTATTACCAAATCAGTTCCCAAGGAAGAAGTTTCTAGTTATGGTGTGGTAGTTACGGACGACGATAATCGCATTCAAGCTTTCCAAGAAAAACCAACTGTTGAAGAAGCTCTTAGCACTAATATCAATACAGGTATTTATATTTTTGAGCCAGAAGTGTTCAAGTATATACCCTCTGGGATGGAGTATGACATTGGTGGCCAATTATTTCCCCAACTTGTGGCAGATAATGCCCCTTTTTACGCCATTCCCATGGATTTTGAATGGGTAGATATTGGTAAAGTTCCCGATTATTGGCGAGCAATTCGTGGTGTTTTATCAGGGGAAATTAAAAATGTGCAAATCCCTGGACATGAAGTTTTGCCAGGTATTTTTACTGGATTAAATGTATCTGTAAATTGGGACAAAGTAGATATTACTGGACCTGTTTATATCGGGGGAATGACTAAAATTGAGGATGGCGCAAAAATCATTGGTCCGGCGATGATTGGTCCAAATTGTTGGATTTGCAGTGGTGCAACTGTAGATAACAGTGTGATTTTTGAATGGTCGCGTTTAGCTCCAGGTGTGCGTTTGGTAGATAAGCTGGTGTTTGGACGTTATTGTGTGGATAAGACGGGGGCATCAATTGATGTCCAAGCTGCGGCTTTAGATTGGTTAATTACTGATGCTCGTCAAACTCCACCTTCTCAAAAGCCTTTAGAACACCAAGCGATCGCCGAATTATTGGGAACAAACTCAATTTAGTCAGTGGTCAGTTGTCAGTGGTCAGTTGTCAGTTGTCAGTTGTCAGCTATCGGCTGTAATTTACTACTAACTAATGACCAATGACCAATGACCAATGACCAATGACCAATGACCAATGACCAATGACTAATGACTAATGACTATTCAAGTAAGTATACCGTTGTAAACTTTGCTCGTAAGTTTGTAGTAGTCGTTGGGACTCTGTTATGGTGATATGCTGCTCTTCTAAAGCTCGCTCACAACGTTGGCGAATATTTTCTATCATGTCTTCAGAATTATACTGGACATAGCTTAAAACTTCACTCATGGTATCGCCCTTGACAACGTGTTCAATTTGATAACCCTTGGGGGTTAAATTAATGTGAACAGCGTTAGTATCACCGAAGAGGTTATGTAAATTTCCCATAATTTCCTGGTACGCTCCATTCAGGAACATTCCTAGATAATAGGGTTTCCCCGGCTCAAATTTGTGCAGTTCTAAAACCGATTTGACATCCCGTAAATCTATAAAGCGGTCTATTTTTCCATCACTATCACAGGTTAAATCCGCTAAGATTCCTCTGCGAGTTGGTTCTTCATCAAGGCGATGTATGGGCATAATGGGAAATAGTTGATCTATCGCCCAACAATCTGGTGCTGATTGAAACACAGAGAGATTGATGTAGTAAATGGAAGCCATAATTTTTTCCAGGTCTTCCAACTCATCAGGTACGTATTCTTCCTGACGGATAAGAGTTAAAACTTTTTGACAACAAGCCCAGTAAAGACGCTCGGCTTTAGCGCGTTCGTTGAGGCGCAAAATTCCTAAGTTGAAACGACTGATGGCTTCTTCTTTAAATTGAGCAGCATCGTGATAGAACTCTTGGTAATTTTCCTTATTAATGGATTGGTAGGTTTCCCAGAGATATTTAATGATTGGGGATTCTCCCTCTTGGTGAGGAGAAGGGGGATCAAGAGGCACATCACTGGTGCTGAGAACATCAAAGATTAAAACCGATTGGTGGGAAGAAATCGCCCGACCACTTTCACTAACTAGCGTTGGTACGGGAATATGCTTTTCATCACAGGTGTCTTTTAACTCTGCTACGATGTCGTTAGCATAGTTTTGCATATTGTAGTTTTTCGAGGTGTAGAAATTGGTTTGAGAGCCATCGTAATCTACACCTAAGCCACCACCAACGTCTAAATACTTCATATCTGCCCCTAACATTGCCAATTCTACATAAATGCGGCTGGCTTCTTGGATGGCATCTTTAATGACATTGATCGCGGAGATTTGAGAACCAATGTGGAAGTGTAATAATTGCAAAGAACCGAGTAAGTCGGCTGCACCCAATTTTTCCACAGCCTCCATAATTTCGGGAATTGTTAAGCCAAATTTAGCGCGATCGCCTGTGGAAGTTCCCCAACGTCCCATTCCTTGGGTACTTAGTTTCGCTCTTACTCCTAAGATGGGCTTAATGCCTAATTGACGACTAGCCGTAATGGCTAAATCCACCTCTTCAATTTGCTCTAGGACGATAACTGGTGTTTGTCCTAGTCTTTGGGCTAACATCGCTGTTTCGATGTATTCCTGGTCTTTGTAGCCGTTGCAAATTAACAATGATCCTGGTGTATCCAACAAAGCCAGAGCAATCATTAATTCTGGCTTAGAACCTGCTTCTAAACCAAATTGATGAGGTTTACCAAACCGAACTAAATCTTCGATCAGGTGGCGTTGTTGATTACACTTAACTGGAAATACTCCCCGATATACACCAGGATAGTTATAGCGAGCGATCGCTTTAGCAAAACAAGCGTTTAACCGCTCAATTCGGTCTTCCAAAATATCAGAAAACCGGATTAACATGGGCAGACCCAAATTGCGCTGCTTTAAAGCATTTACCAACTCAAACAAATCTAATGACCCACCGCGTTCACCCTTGGGAGAAACAGTGACATGACCAGCCGCATTAATCGAAAAATAAGGCTGTCCCCAACCTTCAATGCGGTAAAGGTCTTCACTGTTCTCAATTTTCCAAGGCAAAGGTAAATCTCCTGTACTTGTACTAGGTACTAACAGTTGTTTCTTTTTTTGGTGTTTTAGTTCGGATTTATGCCCATTAGATGGCATTTTCACAATCTCATCAGCGGTTGACTCGACACCCATTTTTTCCTGACCTCTGTATTGCGCCCACGAAATAACAATTTAACAAAATAGTCTGGTAACGGATATACAACTAGAAATAATTTCTGATTAAGAATTAGTAATTAGAAGTATGGTTAATACCATGTTGCGCTACCCATAGAGGGGTAAGTAAGCCTTGCTAGGTTTTGACCAGAAAGAAAAGAAGACTATCTTTGCTTAATTCCCTGATCTCTGCAAATTTTTCGGGAAAATTCGCAAGACTACTAGACAAAAGACATCAATACAACTGACAATTAACCCATCAAAATTAGATTATGTTTTTGGAGACAGATTTGGAACGCACATTTTTAGCAATTAAGCCTGACGGTGTCCAGCGCGGACTAGTGGGTGAAATTATCCGCCGATTTGAAACCAAAGGCTTTACCCTGGTGGGTTTAAAGTTTATGAAAGTCAGTAAGGAATTAGCGGAAAAACATTATGATGTTCACCGTGAAAGACCTTTTTTCCCTGGTTTAGTGGAATTTATCATTTCTAGTCCAGTGGTAGCAATGGTTTGGCAAGGTGAGGGCGTTGTGGCAGCAGCCAGAAAAATTATTGGCGCAACCAACCCTTTAACAGCAGAACCAGGAACAATTCGCGGCGATTTTGGTGTTAATGTCGGTCGTAACCTCATTCATGGTTCTGATGCTCAAGAAACCGCTCAAACAGAAATTGCGCTGTGGTTTAAGGAAGAGGAGTTAGTTGCTTGGCAACCTCATTCTACACCTTGGTTAAGTGAGTAGTTAGGCAAGAGGCAAGAGGCAAGAGGCAAGAGGCAAGAGGCAAGAGGCAAGAGGCAAGAGGCAAGAGGCAAGATTAATTTCTCCTCATCTCCTCTGCTTCTGATCTTTGCTGAATTACTTTGTTACTTCGGATACTTCAGCTTTTTCCTTTTCTTCTGGGGCTAATTCTACAACGTTGCGTTTAGAGAAGCCCCAGGCTAAGATGATCCCAATGGCAGTCACTACGAGCCATTCTGGTGGGACTAAATCATCGTTGATGACTTTTAATAAGAGACGTAAACCCACAAATGCTACAGTGATGTAACCTGCGTCTTCTAAGTTTGTATATTCATCTAACCAGCGGATAAATAATCCAGCCATAAATCGGAGGGTGACAATCCCAATGGTTGTACCTGTGATTACTAACCATATTTCTTGAGAAACGGCGATCGCTGTGGTGACACTATCCAAGGAAAAGGCTAAATCTGTAAAGGCAATTACGGGTATAGCTTGCCATAAAGATTTAAAACGTGGTCCATGATGGTGATTGTTTTCATCTTCTTGGGAACTGAAGTGCTGGAAGACCAGCCACAACAGATAAGCAGCACCCAATAGTTCAAATTGCCAAAATTTCTGTACCCAGGTAGCTGTTAACAGTAGGGTAATGCGGAGAACATAAGCGAAGACTAACCCAATATTTAGGGCTTGACGTTCTAGTTTCTTGTCTTCTAGTCCTTGGGCGATCGCAGCGAGAGCGATCGCATTATCAGCCGACAGTACCGCTTCTAAAATCACTAATATTAAGAGGACTATAGAAGCTTCAACACTGAAATGAAAATTTAAGTAATCAAATATTTGGTCTAACATTCCAATTTCTCAGGCAAAAATTCAGAATCTACAGGATATGGGATTTAGAGGTTTTTATTGTCGAAACTACAATAAATTACTACTTCCATCTATTTTAACGTGCATTTAGCCTACTCTTAATGAGTAACTCTTATCACCAACTGTATAGGCTATCAAACTAACAAGCAAGCAAGCAGGGCAATAAGATAATTTTTTTCTGATCATGACCCGTCAAAATGTCTATAAGCAAAATTTTTTATAAAATAAATTGTATTTACAAATATAGCAATCGCCAAGGCGGTTAGGACATTAATTAACAGTCAAACTCTTGCTACCAAAGGGGTTTTCTCCTGACTCCTGCTATATACTTTACCACCTTACGAGTTTTTTGGTAAGCGTCAAATTCAGTATCTGAAAACCTGAGAGTGTCAATTGCTTGATATGTCATATTTTCCTGACATTATGGTAATTCTTATTATTAACAACCTTTTTCCTCATTGATTCCACAGGATTTCCACAGGTGATTTTGGACTTTTCCACAGACGTTCTACGAGTTAATCAGTCATTGCTGACTTATTGGGGATTGTTAATTGTTCACTACTAACAGGGTGGATAACCGAGTTTTTATAAAGTTATATAACAAAAATATAGTTGTAAGCCTGATTATTTGGTCAAGATTTATTTTTGACTGCTAATTGTTAACATTTCGCAGCATTGACAAATCCACCCCTGGTGAGCGCAGAATAATGAGTCTTAGTTTGATTTCATTCAGCATCTGAATTTTGTGTTCTGGTTTATTTTAATTTCTCCCTACGTCCCTCACAGGGCATGAATCAGCCCTCAGTAAAACTGAACACCAATAACTTCTCTTGATTGATCTACAGGAAAATTTTATGAACACCACAGTCCCTATCTTTACGGAAATTCCCGAAACATTACAGGAATCCATGAACAACTACTTAGAAACCCATCCTGATTGGGATCAAACCCGTGTCTTAACAGCGGCTTTATCATTATTTTTGCTGCAAAATGGTGAGAGCGATCGCCGAGCGGCGCGTGTTTACTTAGAAACTTTATTTCATCAATAATCCATAAAAATACTGGATTAAATTCATAAACCAAGTTTATTTATTTGA
The DNA here is from genome assembly GCF_001672085.1 of Anabaena sp. AL93. Classification (NCBI taxonomy): domain Bacteria; kingdom Bacillati; phylum Cyanobacteriota; class Cyanophyceae; order Nostocales; family Nostocaceae; genus Anabaena; species Anabaena sp. AL93. Next base: position 40,572 of record NZ_LJOU01000009.1, read on the forward strand.
TCCCACAAGAGGAACGCGGTAGCGTTGGGAGCTTCGCGTCTTTAGACCGGAGAGTGTCAAATCTTTATTGCGTGGGATTGGCGGGGGTTTACAGGTGGTAGTCAAATTTTAGGCAGAAGTAGCGCATTCAAATTTGTACCCTACACCACGAATAGTATGAATTAATGTTGATTGAGTAGGATCTATTTCAATTTTCTTACGAATTTGACCGATATGAACATCCACAACCCGCTGATCCCCAACATATTCATAGTCCCAAACTTCTTGAATGAGTTCGGATCGTCGCCAAACTCTAGCTGGATGACTAGCAAGAAAATATAATAAGTCAAATTCCAGCGCAGTTAGGGGAATGGGTTCGCTGTTAATCATTACTTCCCGCCGCATAGAATCAATTGTTAATTTGTCAAAAATTAAGCGTTGCTGTTCGGCATTAGTCACAACTCGCTGCCGCCTTAAAATAGCCCCTACTCTTACCTCCAACTCTCCCAAGCCAAATGGCTTAGTCAGATAGTCATCAGCGCCTTTAGCAAAACCGCGAATTTTATCACCTTCGTCGGTTCTACTCGTCAGGAGTAGTACAAATACGCCACTACGACTCTGCATTTCTTGACAAAGGTTAAAACCAATTACATCCGGCAGATTAACATCTAAAATTACTAAATCGGGATTAAATTGTTCAAACATACTCATACCAGTCTTCCCATCTTCGGCAGATTCAACTTGATAATTTTGTTTGAGCAAAAAGCGTTGGATTAAATTCCGAACCGCAGGATCGTCGTCAACTACAAGAATCTTAGCAAGAGCCATAGGGATTACTTTTTATAAAAGCGCATAGGATTAACAAACATGATTGCGTAGGGACGCAGGTTCTACTTTGTTACTAATTCAAAATTTACAGGGGAGAGCAATGATTATCCTGATTATTTCCATAAAATGTGATTTTTATTATGGATAGGCAAGAGGTAAATATGCTGGTATAGCAAAAGTTATGAGTAATTCAGTCTTTTTGAATTTGTGTGCGGTTGACCCGACTCGTGCTATGATTGTAGTAGATGTATAAAATTGCCTAAGACATATAATTTAGCTTAGACAGTAGAAGCCTCTCACCTACCCGATAGGGAGGTGATGAGATGAATACAATACGCGCGAGTGAGGAATTGCCCAACGAACAAAATTAAGCGCAGCTTAATCAGTGTTGTTGGGCGATGTTAGCAAAGCGGCACGAAGTGCGGAATGAACACTTTCTTGATTTTTTTTCAAATATTTGATATAATTTTCAACGGTAGGTGTAACTCAATTAAATGCACCAAAAGCAGCCTATCAAAATAAAAGCTAATTGTTTGGCTTAACCAAAGAACCGTGGGACACACGGTCTTAAAGCTCAGTTAATGTCTTCATAGAAGAGTCGCGCTCGTTGCCCACACTCACCTGAAAGGGAGTGTGTGGAGTATGTCGCGTAGTTACTGATCTAGTTGTTGTCTTTATTTCTATAAAATCTAAAGTTGTTTTTCTGTAAAATAAAAAGTGCCGCTGATTAAGGCTAAAGTAATAACCTCCCATGAGTGATCAAAGTCCCTACGAAAAACTTGGGGTATCGGAAGACGCAAGCTTCGATGAAATCCAGGATGTTCGGAATCGCCTGTTAGAAAAACATGGTGGTGATGGCAGTGTCCGAGAAGTTATTGAAGCCGCTTATGATGCGATTTTAATGGAACGCCTGCGGATGCGCCAAGAAGGTAAGATTAAAGTGCCTGAGCGCATCCGATTTCCAGAAATGCGAGTTCCATCTTCTACTCAAACAAGTCAGTCTCTTAGTCAGCAGTCTCCTGCATGGCTACAGCGAAGTTTAGATCAGCCCACGTTAACTGATGTCCTGCTACCAGGCGCCTGGTATCTAGGTTTGGGTGCAACGAGTTTATTGTATCCCGGTAGTGGTGGACAGGTTTTGCAACTGTCCTTGGTAGTTGGGGTCGGTATTGGTATTTACTTTCTCAATCGTAAGGAAGGAAAGTTTGGTAGAGCAGTTTTATTGACGCTGGTGAGTTTAATTGCTGGTTTAATTGCTGGTGGTCTGATTGCTGGCTTGATATTACCATTGCCATTGATAAATATGACGGCGAATCAGTTTTCTACGTTGTTGACTTTTATCTTGCTGTGGTTAGTAAGTAGTTTTTTACGTTAGGTAATGGGTAATTGGTTAACGTGAATTCGATGAACCTCACCCCAACACCTCTCCGTGTTGGAGCTATCGTGTACACACAAGTTAAATTACCCCCCTTAATCCCCCCGATGCTTTGGGGGGAAACCGGAAAAATTAGTTCCCTCCCCTTTGCAAGGGGAGGGTTAGGGAGGGGTCAAAATATTTGATACATGAATCATGACTTTTTAAACACCCTCTTAGGAGAGGTTTACCAGGGGGGTTAAAAATTATTGGTCGAACTCACGTTTGGTTCATTAGACTTCTCCAGTAAAGATTGTAGAGACGTTCCATGGAACGTCTCTACAAGGGTTTCAAACGACGCACATTTAATTTTCGGAGATGTCTATTGCCGATTACCCATTATTTTTGTTTTTACTCGTTGAGGATGAAATTTACAGCGGTTTTTAAGTCTGGCATAATCAGATCAGGTTGATAAGATTCTAGTTGTGAGCGATCGCGGATACCAGATTCAACAGCGATAATTTTAATATTATGTTTTTTGGCGGCGGTAATGTCGGCTTCTGTGTCTCCCACCATCCAACTATCAGCAGCGGGGGGGAGTTCGGCTAAGGCTTTAGCCATTAACAATGGTTTATCTTCGACATCACGGGTTTTTACATAGTCGTTACTCAGACAATAACGGCGATTTTCTGGGAAAAATTGGCTTAAATTATGTTGATTAAAGGCATAGTCTAGTTCTCGTACCCTTCGCATTGTCATGACGGCTAAATCAACACCGGCGGCTTGAACTTGACTGAGTGCGGCTAATGCTGTGGGGACAAGAACATCATGCTGGAAATAAGGGAGGGTGTGGACTGTTTGTTTACGAATTTGGGAAAATTCTTGCCCTTGTTGGGCATCTAAACCTGATTTTAGGGCAATTTGGAGTTCGGGAGTGTGCGATCGCTTGAGTTGCCAAAATTCGGCTTTAGACAGTTCCGTAATTGTTTGTTGAGGATATCGGGTTGTCTCTAGACACAATTGATAAACACGGTAATAGCGTTCCGAAACATCCATGATTGGACCGTCAAAGTCAGTAATTAATCTCAGCATGAGTAGATAATTGGATATAGATCCCCGACTTCTCCAAGAAGTCGGGGATCTGGGTATTACATCAATAATTGTAACTGTGAACCTTGCTGATTTTTACTCACTTCGATTCTGGCTTGGAAGGCTTCTTTGAGGTGGGGCATATGGGTAACAGTAAGTATACAGGCAAAATCAGCGGATATGGCGTTAATGGCGGCAATTAGGCGATCGCATCCTTCCCCATCCTGAGTCCCAAAACCTTCATCTACTACTAATAATTGTAATGATGCTCCTGCTCTTTGTGCCAATAATTTTGCCAGTGCTAAACGAATGGCAAAGTTAATTCTAAAAGCTTCCCCTCCTGAATAAGTTTCATAGGATCTCGTTCCCCTGGCATCAGCAATTAAAATATCTAAAGTATCTATTAATTTGGCATTTTTCTTACTGGATTTGCCACTGCGTCCGGCTTTTTGGGTAATAAATTGGACGTGAAATTGATTCGCACTCAATCGAGAAAGTAGTTGATTGGCTTCTGCTTCCAGTTGAGGTAAAATATTTTCAATCATTAAAGCTTGAATCCCATTTTTGCCGAAAGCTTGGGCTAATTCCTGATATACACGCTGTTGTTGTTTACAATTTTGTAATTGTTGTATTCCTTGTTCATACTGATTTTGTAAAGTTTCCAATTGCAGGGACATTTGTTTTAATTGCCCTAACTGAGATATTTTATTATCTAGTTCCTGTCTACGGTTTGCTAATTGTTGTTCTAAATTATTAATTTGGGCCGTGGGGTTGGCACTATCAGATAATTGTTTAACAATATTATCAACTTCTTGAGTTGATATTTCTCTTTCTTTCAGGATTCTTTGCAATGAATCTTCTAAATCTTGACTTTTATTAAGTAATTGCGGATATTGTGCTTGTGCTGATAATAATTGTTGATGGCGTAATTGCCAAACTTGTCCTTGTCGCACACCTTGACGCAAATAATTATGCTGTTCAGAACTATAGGCAATTTCCGCAATTTGCTGTTCTAAATTAGCAATTTCTTTGGCACAATCAGAATCAGTTTGTCCCTGTTGCAGTTGCCATTGTAATTGAGTAATATTCCCTGTTAATTCTGGCTTTTTAGCTGTTAGTTGTGCTTGGCGTTTTAAGGCATCTTTAATTTGTCCTTGTTTAATTTCTGCCCACCGTAGTTTATCCACCTCACTGCGGGCAAGGGCGTGGTCTTGTTCACTATAATTAAGTTGTTGAAGAGATTGATCTAATTGCTGAATTTCTGTTTGTTTTTCAGGGGCATAGTCACCACTCTCTAAAGAACGTTCTAAATGTTCTTTTTGGGCAATAATTTGTAATAACTGTTGTTGGACATCACTTGTAGCTTCTAACTGTGCGGCTAATTGTCCCCGTTGTTCTCGCAATGAATCATAACCTGATAATTTTTGGGATATTTCTCGATATTCTTGTCGGAGTACCTGAATTTCTCGATCTGAAACTGCGAGTTGTTCCCGCACTACCCAAAATTGTCCTTGAGTATCTTCATATTCTAATTGGGTTTTTTCGATAACTTTACCCCAATGATGTTCATCTAAAGGACGTTCACACAAAGGACAACTAGCATCGGGATTTTGTAACATTTGCAATTTTTGTTCTAGTTCTGCCAACAACCTTTCATAATCTCGTTGGTGGGCTTGCAAACGTTCAATAAAATGTCGTCTTTCCTGTCCTTTTTCCTGGACTCTTTGCAGATAAACGCGCTTTTTTTCTAATTCTTCAATTTGCGTTCCTATCTCTATTACTGCTTGTTGTAATTGGGGTTGCCGGTGATGTTGATTTTGTAATTGTTTTTCTGTGGCTTGCATTTGCTCTAATCGCGCGACTAAACTAGCATGAGTGCGATCTAATTGAGTTTGTAAACTGGCTCTTTGTTGTAATAATGGTGTTACCTGCATTTGCAATTTATCTAAGTTAGTCAAATGCTGACGGGCGGTATTTAATTGTAATATAGCTGTTTCGATATCCCCAGATTTACTCAGGGTTTGATTAATTTCTTGTTCTTGCTGTTCTAAAGCTGATAATTGGGCTTGGGCTTGTTGTAATTGACGTTCTAAATCTTGAGTTTGTTTATATAGCTGTTGTTGTTTTTGTTGTTTTAAATTGGTAGCGCGGGTATGTTGTTCAAATTTAGCAGCAAAGATTTCTTCTTGAGATTGTAGATTTTGATATTGAGTATAACCGGCTTGAATGTCAGTTTGTTGATTGATAATCTTTTCTAAATCTGCTAGTTGGGATTTTACGGCTATTTGTTCTTGTTGTAGGCGATCGCTATCTTGACTAAGATTATCATATCGTTGCCGCAGAAAATTTAATTGCTGTTCCCAACTTTGTCTTTGATGTTGGATAACCTGTAAACTTTGTAACTGAATATTTTCAAAAGCTTGCACCTGTTGTAGATTATCTAGTTGCGCTTCTAACTCAGTGCGTTGAGTTTCCGTTATTTCCCGTTGTTGGAGTTGAATTTTGATATTTGCTAAAGAATTTTCTAACTCTTCTCCTTGGATTCTATAAAGTTTAGCTTTATCCTTGGCTCGTTCTTCCAACTCATCATACTGATTTAGTTTCAATAACTCTGCTAAAATTTCCTTGCGTTCAGCAGGACGTTTGAGCATAAATTCATCGGCTTTTCCTTGACGCAAATAAGCAGAATTAATAAAAGTCTCATAATCTAGCTTAATATGTTCGAGAATGACATCCTGAGTGGCTTTTAATCCCTTACCCGTCAAAGGACGAAACCCAGTAGGAGTTTCAATTTGAAATTCTAAAATACTAGTTCCACCCCTAACCCGGTTGCGAATCACCCGATAAGTTTGCTGACCACTTTGGAAAGTGAAATCAATTCGGACTTCTTTCGCACCAGCATGAATCACATCATCCTCAACAGTAGCACGGCTTTCACCCCAAATTGCCCAAGTGATAGCTTCTAAAAGGGAAGATTTTCCCGCACCATTAGAACCACAAATGCACGCCGTATGCAAGCCGCTAAAATCTAAACTTGCATCACGGTAACTGAGAAAGTTTTTAATGATAAGTTGGACTGGGATCATTCAGGCTATAGTGCCAAATTTAGAATTTTGATTGTTAACAGTACAGATGCACTTAGTTTTTAGTTTAGTCATGTAATTAGCAGGTTTCTAGTCTTGAAGACATCAATTTTACAAAAATTTACAATATCAAGACAACTTTTTTCAAATGCCATCTGATGCCATCGTCAGATATTCTGTTTTTGTTGATACAATAGGCAATTAATTGTGCTGAAACTATAATCATACTTAATTCTATGGACTTTGACAAAAAAGCCTTCAGCGAACGTGACATCTGTACTAAATATATTACTCCTGCCATAGTGCAAACAGCAGTTAATAGCCTCTGGGCGCAGACCCTGCGCCCCTACTTTCTGAATTTTTCATGGTCAGAATCTACTAAGTAGGTTGGCGTTGAAAATTGTCGTTATGGCAAGGCAAAAGGCAAGAGGCAAGAGGCAAGAGTGAAGAGGGTTTGGGCGATTTTACGTTTCTTTACACAGTTTGGTTTTATTGTGTTCACCTACTTAGTACCGTGCAGCTTAAGTGAATGAACCATTTTCAAGCCTTGTAATCAATCAAATTTTCGGAGCTTTTAATGGTCATGTTATTTACGCCAACCTGTACTAGTGAAGAAACTCATCATATTTCACGCTTAAATTAGTCTTGGATTGAATATTCTCTCTTGAGAAGGATTCTGAAAATATAAAGAATCTATAGGATGGATTATATATTTTACCCTGAGTGAAGTTGGGCTTGGTTTACCCTCCAAGCCTTTTTATTTATTTGCTCGTCCTTCAACCTATTATTTATTGGCTGTCATACCTGGACTTTGTGCTTCTTGTATCATCTCAGGAGAAAGTTCTCGCACTGTGCGAAAGGGAAATAGACGAGTTGAGGAAATTTGAGCGTAGTCGGCAGTCAGAAAAGGAGCATATTGACTAGCTTCAGGAGTTAACTGTGCTGCCATTGCTAGGGTAATACCTTTGAGAAACTTCCGCACATCTTTAGCTTGTTCTCCAACTACTTCTTTGTTCAAGATAGGTGTATTTGATTTCCCCATTTGATATGGGGTCAGACTAGGATCTATAATGCTCAAATGAGAAGCACCAACCACACCCACCAACCACTTTGGGGAGGGAATTTTCGCAAAACCCATAACTTGTTCAGTTAATGCAGGGGTAATTTTATCTGCGGAACTAGAGAGGATTAATGTGGGAATTTGTACTTTTGTTAACCCAGTTTCCCCAAACATTAAAGAGGTGGTAGGATTAAGGGCGATCGCCTGTTTAATTCTCCCATCTCGCAATTGATAGGTTTTTTCTGGTAATGCTTGAGCCACACATTGAAGAGTTTCACCCAAGTTAGCATTAGCTAAGTTTTGCTGACAGCGTTGTTTGAGGGTTTCGATTTGTAATTCGCCCCCAGCCAATGCTAAAGCCGTTCCCCCACCAAAGAAATAACCTACAACCATCACATTGTTAGTTGCTAATTTTCCCCGTAAAGGACTATTCGCAGTTTGGTTAACTTTTTCCAATTCATCAACAATAAAACTAACATCTTTGGGACGGTCTAAAAATTCTTGGGGTTCAACAAGTTGTTTTCTACCTTTACTGACTGCCTTAAAAGTAGTTTCATTACTACCAGGATGTTCCAAAGCCGCAACAACATAACCATGAGAAGCCAAATGTTCGGCTAAATAACGCAAGTCAGTCCGCACCGAACCCCAACCATGAGACAAGACAATTACAGGTTTATTTACACTTGCAGCGGTAGAGAAGTAAACATCTAGGGGAATTTGTCGTTGACGCTTTTGGTCATTGAAACTTAACTTGAGTGTCTGTACCTGTGCGCTTCCTGCTTGAGTAGGATCTAGAGAAGACGCAACTTTGATATCTTTAGGGTTAACTTGGGGAGAAAGACCAAACATAAACCGCTGAGTGCGGACAAATGCACCATTTAAACTCCCCGCCACAGTTAAAGCCTGGGGTAAATTAATTTCTAGGCGTTTACTGGGATAGGCAGCAATAAAACTTAGTATAGATAAACCCTGTGGAGAATTAGCAGCTAAAACCAATCCCCCTTTCATAGCTTGTAATCCCGATTGATCTCGACGGGTAATAGCTGTAGAGACATCGCTAAGAATTGTAGTCCCAATTTGGGTATTGATTAATCTATCTAAAGTAGCAACATTTATGGGAATTCGGATTTTTAGTCCCTCTACCAAAAAACGACGTTGTTCTTCAGTCATTCTTTTGGTATAAGTTCCCAAACTATCTGGTAATTTGCCAGTTTCCGTAGATTTTTTTAACTCTTCCAAGGATACAGATTCCTCTATGGGTCCATAACGAATCACAACCGTATCTGCTGCGTGGACAGAAGAATTAATTCCAAAAAACGGTGTCAGCGCGACAACACAAAATGCCCCTGTAAATACCTTAAAATTCTTCCAGCTTTTCTCTGTGAACATCTTTATATTGCCCCTCAACTTAGGAGATTCTACCTGATTTTACGTTTTTTATCCTACCCCATTTCTGAAGCAGCAACTCCCATAGGTGCAATAGCTAACAGATAGTACACAGAACCCTATTATCAAATAACTATCTGGCGTTGCTGATTAAGGGTATGAATTTTAGTCTCACGCAAAGGCGCAAAGACGCACTGAGGTTTGAGTTTTCAAGGTTCAATTTGGGAATTTCATACCTCAATATGGCTACGCCACGCAGGCTATCAGCAACGCCAACTATCTTAATATCAGTAGGCTTCTCAGATAGAAGTATAAAAAATAAGTGTAAAAGTTAGTGCCGTACTACGGTACTAAAAACTAAAGAAGCTGATTACACAGGCTTTTCAGAAGATATTCAATTTTTGTTTGACTCATGCAGTTGTATTAAAGCTTTTGTCCTGTGTAGATAGAGCGAACTTCACCATTACGGCGAACAATAGCTTCTCCGTTACTGACTTCTACTAGTGTCCAACCTGTAGTACCGATATTTTCACCTATATTAATTCGGCGACTAATACCATCTACCTTAAACAAAGCCACAGATTTATTACCCAACTCCAATAGTCCCTCTAATTGTGCAGAATAGCTAGGTGCTGCAACCTGTTGTGGTATATTCTTAGTTTCTTTTACAGGTGCTGGGGGAACAATTGTTGGTAATTTCGGTGGTGCGACTTTCAGCGGTTGAGGATTAACGGCTGCTGGTTTGAGATTCACCTGTGTTGTTTTGGGTATCGGCTTAATTGCTGGTTGTATAGTATTAATAGTAGGAGAATTATTAACTGTTAAAGATGAAGGTAAGGTAGGTGGTACTGGGACTGTGGGAACAATTGGTATTTGATATTTGAGTGCGGGAGACTGATAAACTGGAATATATATGCGCTCAACCACATTAGGGGTAGTCAAGCGATTATTAGCAGGTAGCATATTGGTTGCTGCTACAGGTAATGGTGGAGTTTCTGTTAGTTGGGTATTTGGTAAAGGTAAGGCAGTGGTTTGATTCAGATTAACAGTGGGAAATCCTGGTTTAGCAATTGTTTTACCATTGGTTGTCCCTTGCTGTTCTATCACAGTTAAGGCTTCCAACATATAATTTACTAAGTCTAACTGAGGATCTGTGATTACAGATGCAGGTGATGGTGTCTGGTGATTTGGCAAACTTTGGGAAGTTAATTGGGCATTTATTGTATTTAATAAACCAGACTCAGTTAAGTAGACCATACCCAAAGTCCCGACGGTTAGGCTTAATCCCATAAATATTAGTTTACCTAAACCACTGGTTTGTTGTTGTTCAGTAGTTGCAATTGCTTTGATAGATGGATGATTAACTACTAGTGTAGTGGTTTGGACGTTTTTAATGGGTGCAGTAGATTGTAATGGACGATTAAGTTTTGATGGTAAAACCACATCTGGCATTTGAAATGTCATAGTTTGCACGGGGACAGATTCGTTTCTGCCTCTATGATGATTTCGCTTGTTTCGACCATCAAGAATGTTGTCAATATCATGAAAAAGTTCGTCCATTAAGCTTTCAGCATAGGTTTCTATTGTCCAAGGCTCGTTGTTGACGAAATCTATGGCTAAAGACATACTGGTGCTATCGGACGCTTCTGAAACAAATAAATCAGTGCTGGATTTGGGTAACATAGGCTTTTTCGGTTTTCAGTTGTCAGTTGTCAGTTGTCTAAGAGGCAATACTGCTCGGTTAAGCAAAGTCATTATATGGTAGGTTGAGTTGTGGAATGTCAGCGTTGCGGAGTAATGTAACGTTTACGAAGTGTGACATATCCCTGCGGTAGCGTGCCAGAGGCATCAGCCATAACCCAACATTATCAAGGATTTTGTTGGGTTTCGCGATCGCTCAACCCAACCTTGTATCTTAGAGGATGTTTTAAAAGTGGTATCCCGTAATTTTTATCACATTTTTACCCCCCTTAGTCCCCTCTTGTAAAGGCTACTGTGTACACACAAGTTATCTAATTACCATTATTCCTCAAATTACCCCACCCTAACCCTCCCCGATGCTTTGGGGAGAGAACTAATTTTTCCGGTTTCCCCCCAAAGCATCGGGGGGATTAAGGGGGGTAATTTAACTTGTGTGTACACGATAGCTTGTAAAGGGGGGAAACAATAAAAATCCAGTTCCCTCCCCTTTAAGTAGTGAGACAGAATTAATTACACAATGTCATTGCGTTAGCGTAGCGTGGCGTTAGCCATATGGAACGAAGTGAAATGAAGCAATCGCAGGGGTTGTGATTGCTTCCCTTCGCTCGCAATGACTGTAAATATTTTTGTCCAATTACTTATAAGGGGAGGGTTAGGGAGGGGTAAAACATTTGATACAGCAATCATGACTTTTCAAACACCCTCTAAGAGAAGGAATAAGGAAGAAGAAAATTTTCCATACTAGAATAGTTCAGCAGCAACCCATTTTTTCCAAATAAGCTCAAGTTCCTTTGCTGGGTACACTCGGTAACTCGCTGTCTTCAATGACTTGTTTTTTGTACTTTCTAAGTCCATACAATCGGCAACTGAAGACATGGATAATGGCAAGGATATCTTCAACCATTTCGATTTCTGGGCTGAGGTTCGTTTGCTTGAGAACCAATATTTGAGTTTGCTGCCTAGCACAGAGCCATGAGATAAGATCGAATCCAAAGCGACAAAGCCGATCTTTGTGGGCAATGACAACAAGTTTGCAAGTGTTTCCGAGAACTCTGTCCAGTAAGGCTTGAAGACCTTTTCGTTTGAAGTTGAGTCCACTGCCGATGTCAGTGATGATTTCTGCGTCAGGGTAACGAGACTGGAGAAACTGAACCTGTTGCTCAAGGTCGTTTTTCTGACTGCGGCTTGAAACTCTGGCATATAGAACAGTGGCTCGCTCGTCTGATGGATTACCATGTCGAACAGGGATAATTGAATCGAGGTTATATCTGGTAGAGTCGAGGGCGGGTACTATCCCGCGCCCCTCTCTGTTAAATCTGGGCGTGCAGCTTTCACTGCACCCAGCTTCCGACGTTCTTAGCTTTCGCTTTTGCTCATGTGAAGATAATCGTGGCAGCTTTCGTGAATGGCTAGAAGGTTTTTAGTTTTCCAGTTTTGGTGGTTTCCATCTAAGTGATGTAAATGTACCTTCTCATCATTGAGCATTTTTAACCCACAATGACCACATTTATGGTTTTGCCGTTTGAGGGCTTTAGAGGTATGACTGTCATAGAGCTTGCTGTTGCGCTCGCTCCAATAACTCAAATCTCCGTCGTAAGGCGACTTTTCACCTTTGACATTGATATGTTTATTTTCGGAGTAAGGGACTGGGGGAAACGCCTTATCTAGTAATTGCTTGCTAGTGTGGCGGTTCTGTTTGGTTTCCTTGTTGAATACCTTGAATGCTCTTGTTTCGATGTGGAATAGCGAGTTACGCGATCCGTCCATCTTGCAGAAGCGGTGGTAATTCCTCCAACCTCTAACTACAGGGGCTAATTTCTCAGCCTTAGTGGTAGCACCATAATTCGAGTTGTTGACGATGAATTTTACTTTCTTGCGGAAAGATTTATAGTTATCCACTGATGGAACGCATCTAAATTTCCCGTTTTTCTGGACTTTGAAGTTCCAGCCTAGAAAATCAAACCCATCTGTCGCGGCGGTTAGCTTTGTCTTTTTCTCACTGACTTTCATTCCCCGTTCTGCTAGGAACTGACTGATTTTGTCAAGTATTTCTATGGCATCGTCTTGAGGTCGGAGTATTATTACCATCTCATCCGCGTACCGGATTGTTGGTTCAATAATTTCTCTCTTTGAGGTTTTTTCTGTAATTCGGCAATTAGATATCTTATGATATCTATGAATACTTTCAATCCCATTCAAAGCGATGTTAGCTAGTAGTGGACTTACCACGCCCCCTTGAGGTGTTCCTTGTTCAGGAAATTCTGGATTGACTCCGGCTTTGAGACATCGGAAAATCCCTTGTCTTATGCTTCTGGGAGCTATGAGTTTATCCATGATGGCGGAATGGTTTATCCTGTCGAAGCATTTTTCAATATCGAGTTCAATAACTCGTTTATCTATTCCGTTGGCGTTGGAGTTTAGGTTATTAAACAGGATTTTTTGGGCATCATGCGCTGAACGTCCCGTTCTGAACCCGTAGCTTTTGGCGTGGAAGGTTGCTTCGTGCGCTGGTTCTAATGCGTATTTGATAAGGCATTGATACGCTCTATCTGCAATAGTGGGGACTTTGAGAATCCGGGTTTTACCGTCCTTTTTGGGCATGGGTATTTCACGTAATCCCTGGTGTTTCCAGTCGTTACATTCGGTTCTAAGCTTTTCACTCAGTTGAAACCTTTGCTCAAATGTGAGCGCGGTCTTCCCGTCAATTCCCGCTGTCTTTTTTCCAGCATTTAGCTGTGTTACTTGACGAATAGCCAGTAATCTTGCTGCGGTTGATTTCAGAATCAGCTTTTGTAGGGACTTGGCTTTGCGCTTGTCTCCAACTTGAACCGCTTTATACACTCGTTTTTGTAGGCGGAATAAGTTACGGCGGAATTGCTTCCAGGGTAACGTTTTCCAAGATTCACTAGAGTTGTCTCTGTGTCTAATCATGCTCTGCGACCATCTGTGTATTCTGAACACCTCAGACCAGTTACGGTCTGTCCTACCCGAATTGAAGGGATTCCGCTGCTCGTCTAGCCTACTTATGGGGTTCGACCGCCCCTAGACCCACAATCCGTTTTTATTCGTTCCCTCGGTTGATTGTTAGTTCCGTTAGGTGTAGCCAATTCAACCACTGGATTCCCTAGACTCTTACCGCTATTCAAAGAGGATGCGGCGGGAATTAGCTCCAATGAAGTCAGGATTTTGATGTTGTGTCCTGCTTGGTGGTAGGTTGCTTTTCTAGGCTCTGTTTCACCGTAGGAACTCCCCGTTAGCACCAGTGTCACCCCACAACGGATGTCTGATTGCGCCCTGTTCCCAGCTTCACCCTCTAGAAACCGAGTCTAGTCAGTGTGGGCAGGTAGGGAGTCATACCTGAGTCTGGCAGATGGGACTTTCACCCATATCAGACCGAGAGTTCAACCTTTTCCATGATTGGATTGGGTTGGTTAGTTTATGTACGGACTGTTTACCGTGATTCAACTAACAACGAATCGCACTCTTTGTCCACCTTGGGTAAAGATGCCTTCGATTTTCCCGTCTTCAAGCCACCTTTCAAGTGTTTTGGTGCTGACTCCCAATCTGGTAGCAGCGACTCTTGGAGGTACATAATTTACTGTCATCGCCAGCCTAAGTTTGTTACTCGTCCTACCATACCACATGATGTCCAGATATGTCTAGTATGTCATGGTAAATTACGTTCTATATTTATCTCCTCCCTATTACCTATTACCCATTCAGGCAAGAGGGAGAATTTGTTTCCCAATTACCTATTACCTATTACCGTCTTGTTTTTAGCTAGTTCTAAATATATCAAAAGAGCGTTGATATCGGCTGGGTTAACTCCGCCAATTCTTGCTGCTTGTCCAATGGTGAGGGGTTTAACTTTGTTGAGTTTTTCTCGGGATTCTTTAGATAAAGTCTCAATGGTTGAGTAGTCCAAATCACTAGATAGTTGGCGATTTGCTTGACGGGCAACTTGGTCAATTTGGTTTTGCTGTCTGGCTAAATAACCGGCATATTTGATGTCAATTTCTGCTCCTTCTTTTTCGGCTTGTTTGAGGGCAGGGTTATGAAGTCCGTGGCGTTCTAAATCAAGATAATGAATACCTGAACGACGCAGTAAATCAGCCAGGGTAATAGAACCTCTAATTGCTTCTTGGGTATCGTGAGCGATCGCTTGCCCCACTGCCTCATTCTCTTTTATTCTAGTAACATGAAGGCGTTTTTTCTCCCCTGTAATTTGTTCTTGTTTTTGACTGTACAAATCCCAACGTCGGTCATCAATTAAACCTATTTCCCGTCCCAAAGGTGTCATGCGGATATCAGCATTATCAGAACGCAGTAATAACCGATACTCTGACCGACTGGTGAGCATCCGATAAGGTTCGCGTAAATCCTTCGTACACAGGTCATCAATTAGAGTGCCAATATAACTTTGTTCACGGGGAAAAATAATCATTTCCTTACCCCGGACAAACCGCGCTGCATTGATTCCCGCTACTATTCCTTGGGCAGCAGCTTCTTCATAACCAGTCGTCCCGTTGACCTGTCCGGCACAAAATAACCCTGGGATTGTTTTGGTCATTAAGGTAGGAAAACACTGAGTTGCGGGCAAATAATCATACTCTACAGCATAAGCCGGACGCAACATCACACAATTTTCCAAACCAGTCAAACTCCGCAACATCAAAATTTGCAAAGTTTCGGGTAACCCAGTGGAAAAGCCTTGGATATATAATTCAGGAATATCCCTTCCTTCCGGTTCAATAAAGATTTGGTGACTTTCCTTATCGGCAAAGCGGACAATCTTATCTTCAATACTCGGACAATAGCGAGGTCCTTTTGCTTCCACCCAACCACCATACACCGGGGACAGATGCAAATTTTCCCGAATTAACCGATGAGTTTCTGGGGTTGTCCGGGTCATGTGACAAGGCATTTGTTCCCGTTCTACCCACACTTCGGGGTCAAAACTGAACCACCGCACAGCTTCGTCTCCCGGTTGCACTTCCATTTGACTATAATCAACGGAACGCTTATCAACCCGTGCTGGTGTCCCAGTTTTCAGTCTGCCGGTTTCAAATCCCAAACGATTGAGAGTTTGTGTTAACCCTTCCGCTGCAAACTCTCCCGCGCGTCCTGCGGCCATGGATTTATTCCCCACCCAAATTTTACCGCCCAAAAATGTGCCAGTGGTGAGAATGACAGCTTTGCAGTGAAAAGATACGCCAAAATAGGTTTCTAAACCAATAACTTCATTATTATCATCTAAGATTAAATCCGTCACCATGCCTTCCCGAATTGTCAAATTCTCCTGATTTTCGACAATTCCCTTCATTATCGCTGCATATTCCCGCTTATCAGTTTGCGCCCGTAATGCCCACACCGCTGGCCCCCGTGAAGAATTGAGGATGCGTTTTTGTAGGTATGTTCGGTCTGCCATTTTGCCAATTTCCCCACCCAAAGCATCTATTTCATGGGTTAATTGGGACTTGGCAGGGCCACCCACTGCGGGGTTACAAGGTTGCC
Organism: Anabaena sp. AL93; assembly: GCF_001672085.1. Classification (NCBI taxonomy): domain Bacteria; kingdom Bacillati; phylum Cyanobacteriota; class Cyanophyceae; order Nostocales; family Nostocaceae; genus Anabaena; species Anabaena sp. AL93. Next base: position 56,566 of record NZ_LJOU01000009.1, read on the forward strand.
AAGCGATTTTATCTAAATTTAGGGTCAATAGCAGTGTTCGACAACCGAGGCGGGCAGTAGCAAGTGCTGCTTCGCAACCGGCGTGACCTGCACCGACGACAATCACATCATAAGCGTCTCGGAATTCAGCGGAATTGTGCATGGTCATAACCAATTAAGAATTAAAAATTAAAAGTTTAAAAAGCTAGTTACATTCAGTATTTTAGCGTATATTTAGGGGCGATTTCAGTTTTTGCTCTCTCAGTTACAGAAGTAGCAACGAGAGAGTTATTGTTTAGTTGTAGCAGATATAAGGTTTATTGAGGGTTGAACTGTAGTAATGGGTAAGAAAATTTACCAGATATTTATAATTAATCAATTTATAGTTATAAATTTTTATTTAAGCCAAAAAGATTAAGTTAAAATATACTGTGTCACGTTTATTTTTGAAAATATCATCTAAATGTAAAAACATGAAAATCAATCAACTAAGCTATTATGACCATAAAAGACAATGGCGACTTGAGCCAATCGAGTTTTCTGATTTTAATCTTCTAGTTGGTGTTTCTGGCGTTGGTAAAACTAGAATTTTACAAGCAATACTTGATTTGCAAAAAATATCTGAGGGTAAATCACTCAACGGAGTTGAATGGGATATACATTTTACTTATAAAAACAATGAATATCATTGGAGTGGTGAGTTTGAGTGCAATATCTCAAACAATTTAATATTGGAAAATGAAGAAAATAATTTCTCTAATAATAGTAATTTCAAGATAAAGAATGAATCTTTATCTAAAAATGGAGAATTAATAATAGATAGAAATGAAATCGAAATAAAGTTCAAGAACAATATATTACCAATCAAGCCTTCACCAGTTCAAAGTGTAGTGGAAACATTAAATGGAGAAGCAGATATAGCAGCTGTCAAGCATGGATTCGAGAGCATAATTTCCACTGTTCAATGGTCAGATGCTTCTTTCTATAACGGTCTTATATATAATATTGTTATAGATAAAATATTTAAGGATAGTTCTTTAGATCAAAGGATGGTTGTTGACAAAAGATATTATCAATCTAACTTGCCAGTTCAGATTAAATTAGTAATTGCTTATTTTGAAAAAAATCCAATATTTCAAGCAATTAAAGAGAGATTTATAAATATATTTGAGCAAGTAGAAGATATCAAAATAGAACAAGATGAAGATGAAAATGAAGAGGACACTCTTTTAAATTCTATTCAAGAAAAAGCTCCTCTCACAATTAAAATAAAAGAAAAAGGCGTAAATAATTGGATTAGTGAAAAATATATATCATCTGGTATGTATAAAACCTTAATACAAATCAGTGAATGTTATTTGACTGCTGAAGGATCTGTGATTTTGATTGATGAATTTGAAAATAGTTTAGGAGTGAATTGTATTGATATTCTAAGTGATTTACTATCTGAAAGTAGGAATTTACAATTTATAATTACCAGTCACCATCCTTATATTATCAATAAAGTTGGAATGGAACATTGGAAAATAGTTACTCGCAAAGGTGGTGTAGTAACTGCTAAAGATGCAAAAGATTTTGGACTAGGTAAATCCAGACACGAAGCATTTATGCAATTGATTAATCTCGATGAATATAATGAAGGCATATCAGCATAATGAATATCTATTTTCTTGTGGAGGGAGATACTGAAGAAAAAGTTTATAAAGCTTGGCTTAAGTATCTTCTACCAGAATTAACACGAATTGGACTACCCCATCAAGTTGATCATCATAACTATTATCTTTTCAATGCAAAAGGTCAACCGGGAATAATTGATAGACATCTACCTGATGCTATTGCAAATATTCAAGAGTATAGTAAATATAATTATCTTGTTATTTGTTTAGATGCGGAAGAAGTTACTATTGATTATAAAAAACAAGAAATTTATAAATGTTTAAAGTCTAATAACATTGATTTAGTAAATATCCACTTTCATATCATTGTTCAAAATCGCTGCTTTGACACTTGGTGCTTGGGAAATAAAGGAATTTATCCTTTACAAGCAGAAAATAGCCCATTGTTAGATTATACAAATTATTATGATGTTTCAATTAACTGTCCAGAAATTATGGGTAAACTGGATTTTAATACTCATGCTCAATTTCATAAGGATTATTTAAAAGAATTGTTTAAGATCAACAATCTTAAACATTATAAAATTACTAATGAAGTCATGAAAGAAGAATATTTAGAACAATTAATAGCCAGGGTTCAAAATGAAACTGAGCATTTACCTACCTTTCAAACCTTCATAGAATTTTGTAATATGATTAAGTAGGTGAACACAATAAAACCAAACTGTGTAAAGAAACGTAAAATCGCTGAAAACTTCTTTACTATTGCCTCTTGCCTCTTGCCTTGCTATAACGACAATTTTCAACGTCAACCTACTTAAATCAAAGTTGTGAAAATAACTAATGCCAGGTCAAACTCTTGCTACCAGAGGGTTTTTCTTCTGACTCCTGCTATAACTGACATCTTGCAGATGGTTAATGACAGCACAGTTTGATTTATCCCCATAAATATAAACGAACCAAATTCAACAACAGCCAAAAGCCTTGAGGATTAAGTCAAATTTAAGAATAAATATGGTAGAATGTCCTAATAATGTCAACAAGTAGAATAGAATATTTGTCTGTTGTCAAACACTGCTGCTATATATGTCCAAAATTTACACCGTAGAAATTAACCACCAAGGTACAAAACATACCCTGCAAGTTTCTGAAGATGAAAATATTCTTGACGCTGCCTCAGCTAATGGTTTAGACTTACCAACTTCTTGCGGTGCTGGTGTTTGTACAACTTGTGCGGCTTTGATTACAGAAGGAACTGTAAATCAAGAAGATGGTATGGGTGTAAGTCTAGATTTGCAAAAACAAGGCTATGCGCTGCTTTGTGTTGCTAAACCTCTTTCTGATTTAAAAATCGAAACAGAAAAAGAAGAGATTGTTTATAAAGCGCAATTTGGGAAAGGTGGATAATAATCACCAATCACCAAAAAGTTTCTGTATTCTCAAAATCATCAAGGCAAAGGATTTAGGATTATGACAACTCACTTTATTTCCGCTGAAATCGAATTGCAACAAACTCCCACAGAATTAGAAAAAGCGATTACAGTAGAATTGGAGAAACAAGGTGAACCCCTGCGTTGGGCTATTACCGCTGTTAATGAAGAAGCACAAACCGTAACAGTAGAAGCCGTAGTTACCGCTTAAATTTCTTCTTTGTATCTTTGCCTCTTTGCGCGAAAAAAAACCTGTGATACCCATCCAAAAACCATACACAGTAATTTTAATTATACCTACCGGCATTGGGGCGGCGATTGGCGGTTATGCTGGTGATGCGTTACCAGTAGCTAGAGTTATATCACAGGTATGCGATCGCTTGATTACTCACCCCAATGTTATGAACGGGGCAAGTCTATACTGGAATATTCCCAATGGCTTCTACGTCGAAGGATATGGTTTAGATAAATTTGCGGCTGGAGAATGGGGTTTACGTCCGGTTCGCAGTAATAGAGTCGGTTTGCTTTTAGACCAGGGTATCGAACCGGAATTAATGCTGCGACACTTGCAGGTAGCCGATGCAGCTAGAGCCACTCTAGGATTAAATATTACAAATCATGTTATTACTGATGCACCGCTAAACGTAGAATTACGAACTTCTCCATCAGGTGCTAGTTGGGGAACAATCGGTAATCCTGATAGTTTATTACGGGCTGCTGAAAAACTAATTATAGAAGAAAAAGCCGAAGCGATCGCTGTTGTTGCCCGTTTACCCGACGATATGGACGAAACCGCAATTAAAAACTATCATCAAGGTCAAGGAGTAGATCCTATAGCCGGTGTAGAAGCCGTCATTAGCCATTTATTAGTTCGTACCTTTAAAATTCCCTGCGCCCATGCTCCTGCCCTTGCCAGCACCCCACCAGACGCAAATTTATCCCCCCCTGCAGCAGCGGAAGAATTGGGCTACACATTCTTACCTTGCGTTTTAGTTGGGTTGAGTAACGCCCCGCAATTTATCATTAATACAGAAAATCACAATTCTTTATCCACTGACATCTGGGCAAATCAAGTTGATGCTTTAATCATTCCTGCTACAGCTTGTGGAAGTAGTGCTTTATTGAGTTTAAGCCAGAAACAATGTCAAATAATTACAGTTGCAGAAAATAAAACTTTGATGCAAGTTCCTGCATCCATGTTAAGAATTCCCACCTTGCAGGTAAACTCATATTTAGAAGCAGTAGGTGTATTAGTCGCTCATAAAGCAGGTATCAATCCTTCCTCATTAACAATTAACAATCACCAATTACCAATTATTTTTTAAAATCCTGTGATTGAACAACAAAACCAAGAACCAGAAATACCCTATTTAACACGCACCCAAGTCTTAGTAGCAATGGGTGTAACCGCAATTATTCTCTGGATAGTTGCTAAATTATGGTTACGCTGGGGTAATATCGCGCTTTTTAAGTGGCACTGGCAAGAACAAGATTTATTATTAGGAATTAGTTTAGGTGTAATTATTACCATATTAAGTGGTTTAGCTTATCGTCTTTCCCCTTCCTACCGCAGAAGTGCCGATTATTATCTAGAAATGGTTCTTAAACCGTTAGTTTTACCAGACTTAATTTGGTTAGGACTACTTCCTGGTTTAAGTGAAGAATTATTATTTCGAGGTGTAATGCTACCCGCTTTAGGCGCAGATTATACCGCTGTGATCCTATCCAGTCTTTGTTTTGGAGTCCTACACCTTAGCGGTCCCGAACAATGGCCTTATGTAATTTGGGCAACCATTGTTGGTATTATTTTAGGTTGTAGCACCCTATTAAGTGGCAACTTGTTATTACCAATAGTTGCTCATATGGTGACAAATTGGCTATCTAGCTATTTATGGAAAATTCAAAAACTTTAGATATGGTTGGCTGAGTTGTTGAGGTTCTTCGGTTATTTTTATGGAAAACCTGGTTCAAAATCATTGAAAGCCCTATTGTGTAGGCATTTCATTGAAAATATGGAAATAATTGTTTATAACCCTTGTCCCGTAAGGGTTTTGTTATCATCAATCCTCAATCACCATAAAAGAGACGCAAGAGCCTAATACATCAATGTCAGTAATTTTGAAGGACTCTGCTTTCTTAGTTGCCACATCAATTAATAGTTTGATTGTTTCCAGTTTGCGATGAAGTTCCTGAACATATAACCCCAACACTGCACCAACGCGACGGGGTTTAAAAGGATTTTCTAATACCTCTAAATCAGAGGGTAAATTCGGTGGAGGTGCTTCATCATAGAGATACATTGAGATAAACCCGACTAACTCTTCTTCGTATTCCAAAACAAAACAGAAAGATAGGGGTTTTCCTAATTGATAAGCCACATACCGCTCATAGTCAAAATCGGGTATGATTGGCATTGATTGGTCAGCAAGCGATCGCGCTTCCGCAAAGGTTTTCCATAGGGGAACGAGCGCACTTGTGTCTTCTAATGTTGCAATTCGTTGAATGTATGACATACTTACTCCAAATTGATTTACGTTAAAATTTATGGTGTTATATATTATTCTTGGGTTAGTTAACCGAATATATTTGGGTTTACACCGAGAAAAGTTAAAGCCATCCTTACAGCTTTTCTGTTTTCTTTGTTAAGACTTGAATATAATATTGGCTAGTAGTAGTGATGACCAGACAATTAGAATATGGGATATTAATAATGGAAAATGTTTGCATATTTTAAAAGGGCATAGTGGGAGAATTTGGTCTGTTACTTTTAGTCCTAGTGGTAATAAATTGGCTAGTGGTAGTGGTGATGAAACCGTGAAAATTTGGAATACTGCTACCGGGGATTTATTAGCAAATTTACACGACAATCATCATCGAGTTCGTTGTGTGGCATTTAGTCCTGATGAAACCATATTAGTAAGTGGTTGTGATACACAAACTTTAAAACTGTGGGATACAAATACTGGAAAATGTCTGAGAACTTTACGGGGATATACAAGTTGGGTACGTGCTGTTAGTTTTAGTCCAGATGGTCAAAAATTAGCCAGTGGAAGCAATGATAAAACAGTGAGGTTATGGGATATTCACACAGGGGAATGTTTGACAACTTTAAGAGGACATAGCAGTTGGGTACGGACTGTTAGTTTTAGTCCAGATGGTCAAAAGTTAGCCAGTGGAAGTAATGATCAAACTATTAGGTTATGGGATATTGCTAGGGGAAAATGTCTCAAAACCCTAATTGGACATAAAGATTGGATATGGTGGGTAACTTTCAGTCCTGATGGTGAAATTTTGTTCAGTAGTAGTGATGATAGAACGGTGAAAATATGGGATGCTAATAGTGGAGAATGTCTAAAAACATGGCAACCTTTAAGTAGTTGGATCTGGTCTATGGCATTGAGTCCTAATGGTAAGATTTTGGCTACTGGTGATGATGATTATCAAGTCAGGTTATGGGATATTGACAGTAAACAATGCCACCATATTTGTATAGGACATTCTTTGCGTGTACAAGCCTTAGCTTTTAGTCATGATGGTAAAACTCTAGCAAGTGGCAGTGATGACGGCATGGTGAAGCTTTGGGATGTGAATACGGGTCAATTTTTACAGGAGTTTGAGGGACATTCTCGTGCTGTGAGAGCGATCGCCTATAGTCCTGATGATAAACTATTAGCAAGTAGTAGTGACGACCAAACTATTAGATTATGGGATTTCACACTCAGAAATACCGTCAGTTTCACAGAACATACTCAAGGTGTAGAATCACTTTCTTTCAGTCCTCAAGATCCAGTTTTAGCTAGTAGTAGCGAAGATGAAACAATTAAAATTTGGGATTTACAAAGAGGTGAATGTCGAAAAACTCTGAAAATTCACAGATTATACGAAGGTATGAACATCAACCATGCCACAGGTCTTAACCAAGCTCAAAAAGAAACAATAATCGCTCTAGGTGCTACTAATGCCAATAGAAATTAGAACAGGCTGATTCTAATCTTGTTAATACGAAAATGCTTTTAATTTTTACACAAAATATCCCACCTATAAGCCATTTCAGCATTATTTGGTGGGACTGAGGATAGTTTAGTTAAGAGTTTTTCTCAAAGTCAAAACCAGGAAAAACCTAGTTATTGCTTAGAAATCATCAAGAAACTGACCAATCCGATTAATTACGGGGTCTATTTCTTGAGGTTCAGGTTCAGGTATGGCTTGCGCCACGCTAACGCTATCAGGAGGAATATAAGTAAGTGGTTGTTGATTCAGGATAATTGCCAAATTTGCCACTTGTTGAGTAAGTTGCAACATTTGACTTTCTATCGCCTCCAAACGATGAGACTCCCTCGCCAAAAAACGTTCCTCAAAACCAGCTATTTGATTTTGCATCTCACCGATTTTTTGTTCAACCGTAGTTATATTTGCTGTCTTAGCAACTGCTTGTACAGTTTCTGGGACACACAAAAATTTCCAGAGAGCCTCCTTACACAGGTCACTGAAAGTTTTATCTGGCTGTGTCTCTAAGGAGTTTTCCACCTGCGCTAACAAACTCTCATCAGCAATTTCTGGATTGAACGTAACGGATTTAACTACCTTTTTTGACCATTGGAACATCAGTTTTATGACCTAGCGCGAACAGCAGCAGATAATTGCGCTTCTCCATAAATATACTGCCCCAAAGCATTAGCTTGCCGAGAAGGTGCAGCTAAGTAAGCATTGATTTTAGCTTCCTTGAGTAGACGTTGGACATCTTCCCAGAAAAACTCTCCACCACCACCTGTAATAATCACATCAGTTACCCGCTCTGGCAACCACGCTAACACACGAGAGCAAATTTCCCGTGAAAACTGTTCTGTTAAGTTAGGCAGAAAATCATCTAAATTGCTGGGCTTACTAGCACCTTTGGGACGGTAAAAGCGATCGCCTTTAGGCTTATTAACCGCAGAAATCAGTGCCAATGATTGACTATCAACAGCACCATCTATTTCCTTAGCTACCAGTTCATAAAACTTACTCATCCCAAAGTCTTCACTCTTAGAAGCAGCCCTAGCAAAGCGGAAATTATCCACCATGATCATATCAATGGTTTGATGACCAATATCCACAATCCCCACAGATATTTTCGTAAAATCGGGAACTGCTGTTGCTTTATTCGGTTGAGTTTCTGACCACAGCAAACTACCATATCCTTCTGGCATTACCCAGACTTTGGCAATATGCAAAGTTATGGATTCACCTCGGAAATTTACTACATGAGGTCCAGTTACCAAGCTAGTTAACTGTTCCTTTTCTCTTTCAAATTGCTCCAAAGATAAAAAAGGCAGTCCCAGGACAACATAAATTTCATCTCTGAGCTTAAAGTAACCAGCAGATGATAAAACTTTGACCAGCGCATCTTCTACCTTAGATTGGCCAACGCCAAGATTAGCCCCAAAATCGGCTGCTAATTGCCCTACAGCATAGCCACTACCTTGATACTCCAACCACAAATCCATTAGTGGGTCAGTAGCCTTAGCTTCAAACACACCACCACGGATCTGCTCAATTGATGTTTGCTTCACATTAGCAGGAATGAAAGCCACATTAGCGGTTTCACGGCTCACACAAGTCTTTGTGGAGGTTCTACCTAAATCCACACTCAGAATAGTTTTACCCGTAATATTGGTTGGCTTGCCGGAATTTCCAGAATTCATTGGTGTGGCTGCTGATGCTGCTGCTGTAGTCCGGTTCATAGGAATAGCAGCAGCGTTCATGGGATTAGCTACGGGCGGTTGATCTGTCATGAAATCTCCTCTGTAAAAAGTTATCATGCTCATCTTACAAAAAGGTGAGCTACAAAAAATTTTAGGTTGGGTTAAGTGTAACTAGAAATACGTCAAAATTCATAACAGGCGATCGTCAATTTTTTATGATTTAGTATTTCTGATGTCAGTCTTGGGAAATGTCAAGTCAAGCTTTTCTTTTTTCTTCCCCCTCTTGACATCCAAGCACAGAATAAGCACAGGGCAGCCACAGGGGGTTGCCCCTACTCCTAACCCGTCATATTGGCGGGAGAAAAATCATTAAATTTCTCCCACTACCAGTTTTAGCTAAATTTTGCTAAATGGTTGATGTCAAAGATTGGACTCTGGATTCCGAAGACCACTCTAATGGGTTCCAAACTCTCTCTTCTAAAGCCATTTGCTCAATTAGACTAGCCAGGCGTAAAGCTTTGAGAGCTTGTTCACCACCGACAGAAGGCTGATTGCCACCGCGAACACAGTTGACAAAATGCTCTAACTCTGCACTGAGAGGCTGAACATTCGTGGTATAAACCTTTTCAATTAAACCATCTTGTCTATATAAGACTTTTTGATGGTCAATCAGAGGATTAACAGGGGTTTGCCGATGTACCAAAATCTCATTATTGAGAAAATCTGCTTCTGTAAATGAATTTTTACAATGGGCAACTAAACGGCGAATTTTCCGGTGGGTAACTTTGCTGGCTGTGAGAGTGGCAACAATCCCATTAGCAAAACCCAAGGTAGCCGTTACATAATCTAAATAACCTGAGTCTAAAGAACGAGTCCCACTAGCAGTCAGTTTCACCACTGGTGAGGCGGCTAATTCTAGCAGTAAATCAATGTCATGGATCATTAAATCCAGCACTACGGAAACATCATTCGCCCGCGCCGAATAAGGACTCATACGGTGAGATTCCAAAGCCAAAACTTCCTCGGTTTTGAGGACTTGACTAAGTTCCCTAAAGGCGGGATTGAATCGTTCTATGTGACCAACTTGCAAAATACACTGGGATTCAGCAGCAGCATTAACTAGGGATTCTGCCTCGGAAATACTAGCTGCTATCGGTTTTTCAATTAAAACATGGATTCCTGCTAACAAACAGTTTATACCCACTGCATAGTGTAACCTTGTAGGCACAGCAACACAGATGGCATCTACATGGGGTAGTAAGTCGCAGTAATCTTCAAAAAACCGGACTTTGTGTTTGCTGGCAGTTTCTAGACCACGTTCGACATTAATATCAGAAACGCCGACTAATTCCACATCTTTCATGGAACTCAGTACGCGGGTATGATGTTGTCCCATGTTACCAACCCCAATTACGCCTATGCGAATATGGTGCGGCTGGCTGCGCTGTGAATAAAGATTTGGCTCTGACACTGATATGCTATCTTGCACTATTGTTCTCTCCTCAACCACCAAATTTAGAGACGCTAAGGTCGTTGGCTTTTATACTTAAACGCCAGGTCTGATTTGTCTTAAACCATCCAGATGGTAACATAGTGATTATCTTTATGAAGAATTTCAAAGTTTGGGTTCAGTTCCCGCCATCTGGTGATCTTTTCCGTTAACAGTTGTTAATTATCCTGTTTTTATTCATCTATTAGAAAAATTATGTGTTTTTTCTTTAACTCTGTAATTTTTGTAACTCTTGACAGGAATTATCAGGTATGTATTTAGGAAATTAACTAAATTCAATACATACTTGGTCTTTATAGAGGTAAATTAATCACCCTTTCTATAAGTAAAATTACAAGTCATTACATAGTTAATACTCAGAGTATAATGTTTTAGGCGATTTATACAATTAATGTTCTCATTCCTGAGAGTCTTTTTGTCCATATTTAATTTTTGTTGGTTGTATTTTGTTAATTTTCCCATCTTTTGGATGCAATTTATGAAGGAATTGGTAATTGTGAAAATTTCCCTCTCCTCCTGCTATTTCTTGATCTCCCATTTCCTCTTCTGAATATGAAAGCTGTAATTTTGTTATCTGGTGGTTTAGATTCTTCTACTGTTCTTTACCAAGCAAAGGCTGATGGCTGTGAATGTTACGCTATTTCTTTTAATTATCAACAGCGTCATAGCAAAGAGTTGCATTCTGCTTATATGGTCGCTGAAGCGGCTGGAGTAGTTCAACATCAGGTGGTCAATTTTGATTTACGACAATGGGGTGGTTCAGCACTAACAGACAACAAGATTGATTTACCTGAAGGGCGATTCCTGCGGAGCGCTTCGCTATCCCTCGACGAAATGGCAGATAATATTCCTGTTACCTATGTTCCTGCCCGTAATACCATCTTTTTAAGTTTTGCTTTGGGCTATGCCGAAGCGATCGCCGCCCAAAGAGTATATATTGGCGTTAATGCCCTAGATTATTCCGGCTACCCAGATTGTCGTCCTGACTATATCGAAGCTATGCAGCAAGTTTTCCAGTTGGGGACAAAACAAGGACGCGAGGGAGAAGCTATTAAAATTATCGCCCCATTAATTAATTTGAAAAAGACAGAAATCATCCAACTAGGTAATCAATTAGGAGTACCTTGGGATCTCACATGGTCCTGCTATGCCGGTGGTGATTCAGCCTGCGGTGTCTGTGATTCCTGTCAATTGCGGTTAGCAGCCTTTGCCGAATTGGGTTTAGAAGATCCCATTGATTATGTCACTTATACTGAAAACGGTTCATAGTTTAACCAAATATGAAACCCCCTCTGGTAAACCTCTCCTTTGCACCTCTCCCTAACCCTCTCCTAAGAGGAGAGGGAAAAGGAATAATATTTAATACTGGAGAGGCTTTGAACTTGTTCTTTGTATGATAAAAAAGTCCAGCTTCTAGCCGTTTTGAGTATAATCAGGTAGCGATCGCCCTTTGATAAACTATAAAACCATACTTAATCCTATAAAATACGATGAATCAAATCTATACAACCGATGTCCTAGTTGTTGGCGGAGGCACCGGCGGAACTGCTGCGGCTATCCAAGCAGCGCGACGAGGTGTAAACACAATCCTCGTGAGTGAATTTCCCTGGTTAGGAGGAATGCTCACCTCAGCCGGTGTATCTGCACCAGACGGCAACGAATTACAAGCCTGGCAAACAGGTTTATGGGCGGCTTTCCTCCAAGAATTACAACGCAGACAACCAGGCGGATTAGATAATAGTTGGGTCAGTTTTTTTACTTATGACCCGCGGATAGGTGCAGAAATATTTGCCGACTGGGTGCGAGAACTACCTAACCTGCAATGGATTTCTGGACAAGTTCCCTTAGAAGTATTGCGAACCCAAGACCAGATCACAGGTATACGCTTTGCGGACTTTACCATCAACGCCAAAATCATTCTCGACGGCACAGAATTAGGAGACCTATTAGCTTTAGGAGCAATCCCTCATCGTTGGGGTTGGGAATTACAATCAGAATGGCAAGAACCAAGCGCACCAACTAATTTTAACTCCCTGACCCAAACCTATCCACTCCAAGCACCAACTTGGGTAGTAGTCATGCAAGACTTTGGAGAAAATACCGCCCCAGAAATTCTCCCCGCCCCCAACTATCACCCATCCCAGTTTACAGGAGCTTGGGATAACTATGGCTCAGAAAAATTTTTGAACTATGGACGCTTACCAGCGAATCAATTTATGATTAACTGGCCTATTGCGGGCAATGATTACTGCCAAAATGCCAATCGGTTGCTAGATGTAGGGGAGAAAAAGCGCGAATTTATGCAAGAATGTTATTGGCATAGTCAGAATTTCGCCCATCACATTCAAAGTCAGTTTGGTAGGCGTTACGGATTAGCAGAAAACCTGTTTCCCCATCCTAACTCCGCCTTTGCCCTCCATCCCTATTATCGGGAAAGTCGCCGCCTAGTAGGCTTGACAACTGTTTCTGAACGGGATATCCTGCCTTTAGCCAACGGTAAAACCGCATTACCATTTCATGATGCCATCGCCGTCGGTAACTATGCCAACGATCATCATTATCCTGGTGTAGAGTTCTCACTGCAACCTAAATCTATCCGTTGGGGTGGAAGATGGACAGGAACACCCTTCACTATCCCTTATCGCGCTCTTGTTCCTGCCACCACAGATGGTTTGCTAGTTTGTGAAAAAAACATTTCCGTTTCTCACATCGCTAACGGCGCTACTAGACTTCAACCAGTAGTCATGGGAATTGGACAAGCGGCAGGTATGGCAGCTTCTCTTTGTATTATGCTAGAATGTCAGCCCAGGGATTTACCAGTGAAGAGTTTGCAGGCTGCATTACTGACAGATGACGATGCACCTAGCGTAATTGTTCCCCTGTTTAACTTATTAACTAATCATCCCGATTGGTTGTACTGGCAAACTTATTATTTAGACCATCCAGAAGCTTATCCTGCTGATGGTAACAGCCCTTGTATTGTGGTGAGACCAGATAATAAATTAAACCTCAACTGCTTTACAGGCAAATTCCAACGACTAAGTGAGCAAAATTACCAATTTAATATTACAAATGAAACCAATTTTACTACAACAAATTGGCAGCTTGTGACGTTGATACCTGATATAGATCAGCAACTACAAGCGTTACCCCCAGAAAAAATACTCAAGATTTGGGGGCGGCCAAATTTGTCTGGGAATTGGTTACTTGTTGAATATATTGAAGAAGTATAAAATGAACATTTATTCAGTAAAATACAATACTTTTTCGCAAATTTTCCGGATAGACATATAAGAGTTAAGTATTAGTGAAGTAGAGAGTTCTAAAATAGACATCTACTATGCGTGCTGCCATTTCACTTTTAGTATCGAGTCTGGTATTTGGCTCCTTAGCTTTTAACTGCGAAGCAGTACAGACTCGTTTTTCCGCTCTGTCAATGGCTAAGTCCGATTACCAGCTTTCACCTTTGGTGTTAAACCAGAGTTTCAACCTGGCTGATAACTCCAAACCTAGCCCCAATCAACCCGAAAAGCCCAATCCTCATCGAGGTAGTGGTCGTAGAGGATTAGATGGATAAGTTGGCAATTTCAGTTCTGTTATTCAATCGTTGGAGCGCAATACCTGCCAACCCAGAAATGATGTTACCGGATTATTGGATCTTTTAAATCCTACATACCACTTCTTGAATTGAAACGATATAGACAGTTACAGCACTACACTTGTTTGATTTTATCGTTTGTGAATTTCTCTTTGACTGACACCAGATATAGATAGTTACAAGCACTATATCTTTAATCAGTTGCATGGCTCTCGCGTCATCACGCAAGCTATCAGTATTGCCATTTCTCTGCTAAAAACATAGACAGTTACAGCACTTCATCTCTCGAAAATTGTTCAATATTTCATCAAAACATCCGGTAATTGCTCAACCCTTGGCGTGTATTGGTGACCAAGTCACTAATACACGCACCAATCTCACCTGTGGTAATCGCGTCCAGTACACATTGGGCGTTAGTAGGTGGGAATAATTACCCGAAGTGAGGGTACAGAAAACTTTTCTTAGTTATCAACCGTCATTGTGAATGCTGAATCTCTAGTAACTTGGCTTGTGAGCAATCCAATATTTATATTTACTTACGAAGTGAACTTGGGTTTCTATTTGCTCAAATCCCGCTTTTTCTAAACGCTCTACCAGGTTATCTGTAATGTAATGCTTGTAATAAGGTTCATGAAAAGTCTCTGAGAAGTTTTTGACAACTAATTCCATCTCCGGTACATCATTTACCTGAATAGAATCACAGATAATAAAAATGCCTCCTGGTTTTGTGACCCGAAAACATTCTTCAATTACAGTTTGACGAACTGCCGCTGGTAACTCATGAAACAGAAAAATACAAGTTGTACCATGAAAATAATTATCTCGATAAGGCAACTCTTCGACATTCTCTTGTACAAGTTGCGGTAATTCTCCAGGAATTTGGGATAATAGTTCGTTGGCTTTCCGCAAATAGGCTGGGGATAAATCTATACCAAATAAAGATACGTCGGGTAAAGCTGCTCTGATTAACTTCAGTGTTCGTCCAGTACCACAAGCAATATCTATGACTCGGAGTTGTTCTTGGGGAATATGGTCAAATGCTGTCAGTTGGGATTTGAGAGGACAGAGGATGCGTCTTCTCATAGCATCAGTTGAGCCACCAAACAGAATTTCCACCTGTAAGTCATATAAATTGGCGGACAGTTCACTCAAATAGCCATCTGTTTGGTAATGGAAGTTCTGTACATAGTAGCTGGGATAGTTATCTGTGGATATTTCCTGGGAAAATTCTTGATATCTCCGATTTTTAATTCGTTCCCAGATATTTGGTAAATCTAAGCATATTAATGGATAGTAACAGAAGAAATCTTCCCAAGAATTATCAAATAATAAATTTTGTGGATACACACCTGCTTGACTATCTTCCCAGTCTCTTGCCAATAACTGGTTCATATTGTCTTGAAGTTGTGTGAGCAATTTCTGGGATAAAGGACTGATATTTGGCTGAAGTGATGGATAAATTAGGTTTTTGATCTGTGAACTTACGGTTTTGTGAGCAAAAGCAAAGTAATTCTTCCCTGATTGCAGGGCTTGGTAGCTTGATTTTGTGAAAATATCAAACATAGATAAAAGATAAAATTAGGTTTTGTTGATTGTGTCGAGTTTCATGGCTCGTCCAGATTTTTATAGCCAAAAAAATGGAAAATGTAAATCATTCATGACAATTTTTACCTGTTAACAGGTGTGAATGGTTTATTTTATGGAACTGCAAACTGCGATAGTCGCTCTTTTAGTCTTCTATGTCGCCTGGAATTTGGGTGCAAATGATGTTGCTAATGCGATGGGAACTTCTGTGGGTTCTGGGGCTATTACTCTCAAACAGGCGATCATGATTGCTGGCGTGTTAGAGTTTCTTGGTGCTGTCTTGTTTGGACAAGAGGTAACGTCTACCCTCGGCACGAAAATTGCAAATCCGGTTTTATTTGCGACGATACCACAAACTTTAGTGATGGGGATGATTTCGGTACTGCTCACGGCTGGGATCTGGCTACAAATTGCCACAGCTAGGGGTTTACCGGTGTCTTCGTCTCATGCCATTGTGGGAGCGATCGCTGGCTTTAGTTGGGTAGCATTGGGAGTAGAAGCAATGGATTGGTCATCCATTGGTTTAATTACCATAGGCTGGATTTTAACACCAATAATTAGTGGAGCGATCGCCGCTAGTTTGTATAGTTTGATTCAACAATGGATTTTTAATCAACCCCAACCTCTCTCCCAGCTACAAGAATGGATTCCCTGGTTAAGTGCATTGCTATTGAGTGTATTTGGTATTATCGTTCTCCCGACAATCACTCAACCCTTGAGCCAGTTCTTACTCACAGAGGGAAAATTTAATGTTCCCGCTCACGACATTACCCTATTCATTGGTGGAATCGCCGTAATTAGCTTGACCTTGATCAGTTGGCGACAATTGGTAAATAGTCAAATTGAAAACAAAATTCAAGGTTTATTTGCCAGATTTCAAGTTTTGAGCGCTTGCTTTGTGGCTTTTGCTCACGGTTCTAATGATGTTGGTAATGCGATCGCTCCTCTAGCAGTAATTGCCTACATCAACCAACAAGGTAAAGTTCCCAGTGATGAACTCACCATCCCCTTGTGGATTCTGGTTCTCGGTGCGATCGGCATTGTGGCAGGATTAGCAGTTTGGGGTAAAAAAGTTATTGCCACCATTGGCGAAAATATTATTTCCTTAGAACCTAGTAGCGGATTTTGCGCCGAACTAGCCACAGCCATCACTATCTTATTAGCCTCCCGCTTAGGTTTACCTGTTTCTACCTCCCATGCCCTTGTCGGTGGAGTTGTGGGGATTGGACTGGTACAAAATATTAAATCAATAAAATTTGCCACTATCCAAAATATCGCCGCCGCTTGGTTAATTACCATTCCCATCAGCGTCGCCCTGAGTGCCACTATTTTTACCATTATGGCACTAAACTGGCACTAAACTGGCACTAGATAGGTAGACATGAAAAAACAAAATATGTTATGTAACAAGTAGAATCTCCCAAAACCTATTCCCTGTCGCCTTCTATAAATTACAGCAGTTTGCGATCATGATGGCAACTATCAAGCAATAGGTATTCCGCACGGATTTAATGCTTGTAGTTAGGTATTCATTTGTAAGGCTTTTATAAGTTAATTAAATTGATAAGTTCGGTGAAATTGTTCAGTTTCCTGCCTTTTCTCCAGGAAACTTAATACAGGTGTTGTTCGCGCAAAGTGCCGAGTAACTTAATCATCAAGGTGTTAGAGGCTAGAAACCGATGGGGCGATTTGAGAAGCGACCAGAAAACCCACGCATTAGAGGTGAGCTATCCAGAGCCGCAGAAAATGCTCTATGGGATGTAGTTGAAGATTTAGAAAATCTTCAACAAAATCTGCTGAGGTCGTTGCAGGAAGACGTAAAACGGCTAGAAACTGAAAAAAATCGCTTATCTGGCGATATTCAAAGGTTAATTGAGGAAAAAGAAAATCTACAACAATCGCGGCAAATCACTGAACAGCAAGTGTTAATCCGTCAATTAGCAGAAGTTCTAGCCAAACATATATCTTCCCAATTACAATCGTCACTAAAAACTTTAGCTACTCAATCCGTAGAGCATAACTCCTCTGATTCATCTGCGCTGCAAAATACTCAGTTAAACAATAATGCTATTAATGAAATCGGACAGAATGTCACTAATATGCTAGACAGTCTGGATGGGACGGTAACTATTGCCTTTAATTCACTATTACAAGAACTCAAAAACTATCAAGGTGATCTTTCCCAGCAGTTATCACGGATGTATAGCCAACAACAGCAAGGGGAAGCCATACTAGCAGAATTTGTCAATCGTCTGCGAAGTGAAGTAGAAAAAAATCGAGATGCTAACTCCGTCAAAACAACAACAGGAGGCGCACCTACAGTTTTACAACTATCTGATAATCTGCGTGGTGAAGCCATAACTCATCAAAATGGTTCTTCGGAAAAATCCCCACAAAGAATCATGGTTGAACCAGTTGCTTTTATTCCTCATGAATCAGCACACAGTGATTCTACATCAGCAGCCAATGCGGTTATATTATCTTCACCAATAGATAACACTTCCAAACCCAGTTCTTTTGTAAATCCAGATTTACCAACAGTAATACCGGACAATAAAACCCCTGAACCCAGTTCTTTCGTAAATCCAGATTTACCAACAGTAATACCGGACAATAAAACCCCTGAACCCAGTTCTTTCGTAAATCCAGATACATCAGCAGCAGATAAAGCATCTGTACCTAGTTCTTTTGTAAGTCTAGATACACCATCGGAAGATCCAAATTCTGAACTTGGCGCTATTTTGACTTCTAAGGTATTAACAGCACCATCCCTGGGAGATCCAAAACCTGAACCACTTTCTGTTTTAACTCCTAATTTACCCACAGGAAGACCGCCAACACCAAAATTAAGACGGGAAACAACTCCTAGACAACCAACAACACCTGAACAACCGATTACACCTCAACAACAAATAACTCCCAGACAACAAAGATCCCGGACATCTCCTAATTGGTCACAGTTGCAGATAGGTTTCCTTTTTATTGCTTTGTCTACAGTGGTTTCGTCTCTTTACAACGTAGCAATTAAAGCGATTTTCTTTACAGCTTCTAACCCCTTGGCAGGATTGCCAACACAGCAGTTAATCTTTCCGACATTGGGGAATATTTTCTTGATTTTGATGCTGCGCTTATTAGTGGTTGTGCCATTAATGTTACTTTTATCACCTATATTACATCCTCCTATTTGGCAAGAATTAGAAAATTTATTTGCTTCATTGGGAGCAAATGCAACGCCTACTCAGAATAAAACTAAACAGGCTCTATTTTTGTCAGTAATTAGCGGTTGTTTATTATTTGTATCACAGGTATTTATTTACATTGCTATTGGTGAAGTAACAACAGGAATGGCGATCGCCCTCTTCTTTGTCTATCCAGTTATGAGCGTGTTTCTGTCCTGGTTTCTATTTCAGGAACGTCCTAATTCACTAGTGACTGGAGCAATGGCAGCAATTTTTTGCGGTGAATTATTAGTTTTAGGTAGTCAGTCTACAGGGGTGAATAACACCTCATTGGGAAGCACCACAGCCATTCTATCTGGAATCGCCTTTGCAATTTACGTCATTCTCACCAGGATATGTGCTACTAAACTCAAGTTACATCCTGTATCTTTGACTTTAATTAACTTCACCACCATGTTGTTATTAAGTCTTATCTGCTTAATAATTCCATTACCCGGTAATTTAAGTGTAGCAATTAGTTCATATAACATCCTTGAACTGGTATTAAGTGCGTTTATATTAGGTGTTTTAACTTTGTGCGGTTACTTATTCAATAATTTTGGCATTCGTAAACTAGGCTCTCCGTTCTCCTCTTTAATTGGAGCTACAGTCCCGATTTTAACCGTAATTTTCGCCGGGATCATGCTGCAAGAATCCCTAAATATTGTCCAAGTTATAGGAGTTATCTTAGTGACCCTGGGTGCAGCAAGTATTAGCTGGAAAAAAACACCTAATCAGCTACAACCTACTAAATGAGTAGGGGGAGTTGGGGGAGTGGAGGAGGCTGGGGG
>NZ_LJOU01000216.1:0-1036 GCF_001672085.1 Anabaena sp. AL93
GTGGTGAAAACTTGCAATCAAACAGCAAAGTATTAAACCCACATAAAGTGGGTTTAATTAGCGTCTAATGGTAGGGTTAGAGAATCTTGGCTCCGCGCAGACCAAATAGCAAGCCAACAGCTACACCCATAAACACGCCTAAAAAGACAATATATTCAACTACAGCCATTTGTTTTGCTCCAGATTAGTTACTTATTTCTATTCAATCATCAATAATTATTAAAGGGAACAGGGAATAGAAAAGAGGTTGTCAACTTGGGGTAAAATACCCAGACGAGTGATTATATTAGGGTTAGGGATTGACACTCTCAGGGCTAAAGCCACTGAGATTCTACTGACAGAATTAGATTAAAGGTTTAGCCTAATCTAATCTCGCTG
Source organism: Anabaena sp. AL93 (assembly GCF_001672085.1). Classification (NCBI taxonomy): domain Bacteria; kingdom Bacillati; phylum Cyanobacteriota; class Cyanophyceae; order Nostocales; family Nostocaceae; genus Anabaena; species Anabaena sp. AL93. The sequence goes on from NZ_LJOU01000216.1 coordinate 379, forward strand.
CGACCGTCAAACGCCGACTAGACGCTCAATACAACCACCAATCAAGGTGTCGAAATTGCGCTTACTTTTATTACTTTTATTGTTTTCAGTGTTTTTGTGAGTCCATCACTAAGCCAAGATGCGGTACGCTCCACAACCTGCCATTACTTGCTCTTTCAAGTCAATACTGCCGCTAGGACTTGAACCTAACCGTTGTTTCATAGGAGCCGGGATTTCTCCGTACTAGGATGTTTCAACACGTAGATGTTTATTGTTCTTACTCACGATTTCATTCTAGCATACCACAGGGATTAAAATCCCTCGTGTCGCTTCCCTCTCAGGGCTAAAGCCACTGAGTTTCCCACTTACCGCGAGGTCTTATGAGTTCTGTAATTAAAGTAGATATACCAGAAAAATCTTATGATATTACCATTGCACCTGGGAGTTTAGATCAACTAGGTGAACAAATGGCGAGTTTGAAACTAGGTAAGAAAGTATTGCTAGTTTCCAACCCGATGATATTTAAATATTATGGCGAAAGAGCGATCGCCTCTTTAGAAAATGCCGGTTTTCAAGTCGTTAGCTACAACCTACCCCCAGGAGAACGCTACAAAACCCTCAACTCCATTCAAAAACTCTACGACATTGCCCTGGAAAATCGCCTAGAACGCTCCTCAAC
>NZ_LJOU01000217.1:0-1031 GCF_001672085.1 Anabaena sp. AL93
TTAAACGAATTTATTTAGATGAATTACCACCGGGTTCAATTGGTATGGGGTTAATTGAGTTAATTGTCAGCAAGGAAGTACAAGCACCGGAATTAGTTAAAACTCTCTTGGACAGAACTAAGACAGAAGTTGAGAATGACAGAGAAAAACAAGGTATTATAGAATTGTTGGAGACTGTTTTATTGTCCAAATTTTCACAATTAAGCCGTCAGGAGATAGAAGCAATGTTTTTAGTGAGTGATATTAAGCAAACAAGGGTATATCAAGAAGCAAAGCAGGAAGGTAGACAGGAAGGTAGACAGGAAGGTAGAGAAGAAGGTAGAGAAGAAGGTAGAGAAGAAGGTAGGCAGAATGGTGAGATGATTTTATTAATACGCCAGTTATCAAAAAGATTTGGAAAGTTAAAAGATATTTACATCGAAAATATCAACAGTCTGAACATAGAACAACTGGAAAAGTTGGGAGAAGCATTATTAGATTTTACAGATATTAATGACTTGGAAACATGGTTAAAATCTGAGATAACCAAGTAATTAAGAAATATCAAAATCAGGAATAATGCACACAGACACGATATTCTACCAAATCTTCCTCACTTTTCACACTCTATTATTTGAAATTCTGGGTGAACCCACAGAAAACGCCACAGATTATAAATTTACTTCTGTGGAAGTGAAAGAAAAGGCATTTCGATTTGATGGAATTTTTATGGCATGATTAATAGTGGGAGAATTAAACGAATTTATTTAGATGAATTACCACCGGGTTCAATTGGTATGGGGTTAATTGAGTTAATTGTCAGCAAGGAAGTACAAGCACCGGAATTAGTTAAAACTCTCTTGGACAGAACTAAGACAGAAGTTGAGAATGACAGAGAAAAACAAGGTATTATAGAATTGTTGGAGACTGTTTTATTGTCCAAATTTTCACAATTAAGCCGTCAGGAGATAGAAGCAATGTTTTTAGTGAGTGATATTAAGCAAACAAGGGTATATCAAGAAGCAAAGCAGGAAGGTAGACAGGAAGGTAGA
>NZ_LJOU01000010.1:0-74259 GCF_001672085.1 Anabaena sp. AL93
TTTCTTTACCTTTTGATGATGAATGTGCAGAAAATTATGGCAAAATTCGCGCTGATTTAGCAAATTCTGGAACTCCTATTAGTTCAAATGATATACAAATTGCTTCTATTGCTTTAGTGAATAATCTAATTTTAGTTACTCACAATGTCAGGGAATTTAAACGAGTTAAAGGGTTACAAATTGAAGATTGGGAAATTGTCTGATAGTGTAGCACAAGCTATATAAAGTTACTTTTTCACTATTTGGAGATGACATTTTTATTTTTTATCATCCTGTTAATCCTCTAATCCTGGGTATCCTGATTCAGACATTTTTAACTAATACTCCAATCTTCCAAACGCAAATTAGGCACTTTTTCAAAATCCTTCCAATTACGAGTTACTAAAATTCCATTAACTGATAATGTAATTGCAGCAATGCGTAAATCTTGAGTACCAACGCGGATTTTCTGCTTAACTAATTTAGTGTAAATATTACCAGCAGCTTCGCTAAATTCCAGTAAATTCACACTTTGTAAAAAATCTAAATTATTCTGAAAATTTGCATAAGCTAATACTAATTTATCCGATGATGAGGCATTTCTAATAACATTAAACCTACCACGCAATTGTTCTTCAGCAGTAATTATAGTTATGGCAATTTCTTCAAATTTGACACTATTAACACACTGTACAATCAATGGATTTCTGTGTTGAAAGAGAGAAACGTGATCTGTATCAAGTACCCATAAACTCATTTTATATGCTCCTGATTTTCAATTTCTTGGTAATATTCCTCCATTTCTGCATCTAATTCACGACGATATTCTGCTATATATTCCTGCACTTCATCAAAATGTGGATCATCCTCAAACATTCCCGCAAATTTCAGCCAAGGATGTTCTGTTTTAGCTGGTTCAATTTCTAAAGTTACTATTTCTGGTTTTCGGGCTTGAACAAGTTGAATCAGATTATTTAATGCTTCCTCTTTAGTCGCACCAAAACCTTGACATTCTGGTAAACTTAATAATGTCGCTTTCACAGTACCATCTGCTTGATTTTCAATCAACACATCATAAGTTAACTTGGGTGCAATTGTGGAAAGAGCATTTTTAACAGCTAAAATCATGATATTTTTACTCTTCTAACTCTGAATTGATTATAACATAATACTTGAAAATAGTTAAAATTATCATCTACATGATTTTAAGATTTATAGAATTTTATTAGCGATCGCCCATTTTATATTTTATCATCCTGTAAATCCTTTAATCTTGGATATCCTGATTCAGACAATTTTGCTAACATATTTCTTCACCACAAATTTATGAATCATAAAGTTTTTTATCTTGATGGTAAAAAAATTAATAGCAAACAAACATTTTTAAAACAAGCTGCTGAAGCAATGGAATTTCCTACATACTTCGGCGCTAACTGGGATGCTTTTGATAAATGTAATATTCAATCATTCCCAATAGTCGGTTTAAACCGACTTGAGCTTTTAGACAGGGAATTAATTCCCTGGCTTCTTATTTGGAGATTGTTTGTTGTGGTTGTCAGAATCAGGATTACCAGGATTTTAGGATGTACAGGATTGTTATTTATAGATTTTCTGTGAATATTTAATGATTATAAATTATAATTTAGAGAAAAATATATTTTCTATCATTCACAAAAACCTATATTTCCTAAAAAACATCCTGTTAATCCTCTAATCGGTGGATATCCTGATATGGCTTGCGCCACGCTATGTTATCAGACAATTTACTTATTTTCTAACCTCCTAGTAACATTAGGAAATTTTCAGCGAAATAAAAATATTTTCATGATTGACTTGAGAAAAATCACACATCGCGCTAGTCTTCATAGCGTCAACCCGTGAAACTCAAACCATGACAAACCACCCCCAAATACCCCCCTGTACCTGGAAACGTCCCATTGGCTTAGGCTGGGAGAAACCCTACACCGTCCGTTATCCTAGTAATATTGATGATGGTCCCTGGCACGGAATGCCTCTTGGTGGCTTTGGTGCAGGGTGTATAGGACGTTCTTCACGGGGAGACTTTAACCTGTGGCACATTGACGGGGGAGAACATACTTTCAAAACCGTTCCCGCTTGTCAATTTAGTATTTTTGAATCGGGACAAGCTTACGCATTATCTACCCAACCTCCAGAAGATCATACACTGCAATCTTGGCAATGGTATCCACCTTCTCCCCTCTCTGTGGACGGGTTGGGGTCAGGTACATATCATGCACTTTATCCCCGCAGTTGGTTTGTTTATGAAAATGTCTTAAAAACTCAATTAACTTGTGAGCAATTTTCGCCAATTTGGGCAGATAATTATCAAGAAGCAAGTTATCCGGTTGCGGTTTTTTTGTGGAAAGCGCACAACCCTACAAATACACCAATTACTATTAGCATTATGCTAACTTGGGAAAATATGGTGGGTTGGTTTACCAATACTTTGAAATCTCCCGAAGTTAGAGTTAGAGATGATGGCAGTCCAGTTTATGAATATCTACCACGTTGGGGAGAAAGTCAAGGAAATTATAATTGTTTAGCAGAAGATCATCAATATTTTGGTTGCGTTTTAGGTCAAGTTTCTAATAGTCGAACTGTTCAAGAAGGAGATGGAACTTGGTGTATTGCGACTACTAAAAATCCCCAAGTGGAAATATTTCATCATTCCCGATTTAATCCTGTGGGTAATGGTGAAGATGTTTGGCAAAGTTTCTCTGCAAATGGTTCTTTACCTAATTATCTAGATGAAACTCCCGCAGATGAAAATACTCGTTTAGGTGCAGCAATTGCGGTGCGTTTTACTTTGCAACCTGGGGAAAGTTTGGACGTTCCTTTTGTATTAAGTTGGGATTTCCCCGTTACGGAATTTGCAGCGGGGGTGAACTATTACCGCAGATATACAGACTTTTTTGGTTGTAATGGTGAGAATGCTTGGCAGATTGCCACTACTGCTCTTAAAGAATATCAGAATTGGCGATCGCTCATCGAAAATTGGCAAAACCCCATTTTAGAAAAATCAGATTTACCTGACTGGTTCAAAATGGCTTTATTTAACGAACTCTACGACTTGACCAGCGGCGGAACTCTCTGGAGTGCCGCCTCGGAAATTGATCCCGTTGGTCAATTTGCCGTGTTAGAATGTTTAGATTACCGTTGGTACGAAAGTCTAGATGTGCGGTTATACGGTTCTTTTGGATTATTGATGTTATTCCCAGAATTGGAAAAGTCGGTAATTCGCGCCTTTGCTAGAGCAATTCCCCAAAGTGATGACAGAACTAGAATTATCGGTTATTATCTGACTATCAAATCGGAAAGTCCTAACGCAGTTCGGAAAATTGCCGGTGCGACACCCCACGATTTAGGCGCACCCAATGAACACGTTTGGGAAAAAACCAATTATACTAGTTATCAAGATTGCAACCTGTGGAAAGATTTAGGTTGTGACTTTGTTTTGCAGGTATATCGAGATTTTCTGTTTACCGGTGCAAATGATATCCAGTTTTTAGCAGATTGTTGGGATGCTATTGTCCAAACTCTCGATTATGTGAAAACTTTTGATCTCGATGGTGACAGTATACCAGAAAATTCTGGCGCACCTGACCAAACTTTCGATGATTGGCGCTTGCAAGGTGTCAGCGCTTATTGTGGTGGTTTGTGGTTATCTGCTTTGGAAGCTGCTATTGCTATTTCTAAGATTTTAACGAACCGCAGAGGCGCAGAGGACGCAGAGGTGGAGGTGCAAGGGTCTATTTATCAAGGTTGGTTAAGTCAATCGAAGCCAATTTATCAGGAGAAGCTTTGGAATGGTGAGTATTACCGTTTGGATAGTGACAGTGGTTCTGATGTAGTTATGGCTGACCAATTGTGTGGGCAATTTTACGCTCGCTTATTGAGTTTACCAGATATTGTGCCGAGCGATCGCGCTTTGTCTGCCTTAACAAAAGTATATGATTCCTGTTTTCTCAAGTTTCAAAATGGTGAATTTGGCGCTGCTAATGGTGTTCTTCCCAATGGTTTACCCGAAAATCCCAATTCTACTCATCCTTTGGAAGTTTGGACGGGAATCAATTTTGGTCTAGCAGCTTTCCTGGTGCAAATGAACATGAAAAATGAGGCAATGCGGTTAACTGAGGCTGTGGTGAGGCAAATTTACGACAATGGTTTGCAATTTCGCACCCCGGAAGCAATCACCGCTAATGGCACTTTCCGCGCTAGTACCTATCTCCGCGCTATGGCTATTTGGGGAATTTATTTACTAATTCCTTAAATCCAAAGTTCTTTATATCCCCGACTTCTTAGAGAAGTCGGGGATATTGTTATTCTTGTTATTCAATTTTATTTTCCTGTTGTTTCCGGAATTGCGCGAAAAAATCAGTAATGGTTAAGAGTTGAGGAACTTAAATCTGAAAACAAATGTCTTAAGATGCACTTTTTTCCTTTATTTAGCCACAAGGATAACTTCTAAACCCACACAGAACTTGACACTCTCCGGTCTAAAGACGCGGAGATTCTATAGAGAGTTTCAGTCTATATCCCTCAGTTATCCCAGTTTCAGGCAGGGTTCCTTAAATATTTGGGTTCTTGCCCTGATTTCGTTGGCCCTGGCGGGCGAAATCATATCTGACAAGCGTAACTTTCCGAGAGTCCCCCGGTAGCTTTTTATGTCTTTAGTGACAATTTGATTGTATCACGAATGTTGGGTAGAGGCTGTGGCAATGATAGCACGTTAAAACGGTAATCACTTCAAGTAACTTTTTTCCTAGACACAGTAAAGACAATCACCAATTCCCTACTTGATTTAGGGCTATGGTAGATTAAAAAATTGAAATTACCTACACCAAAGAATTCCCCAATCTAGTTGACGACAGATGAGAATTTATCAGTAAACTCCAACTGTGTAAAAATATCAGTAGTTGCAGGATAGTTGAATAAAGCAAGGACAGCAGGAGCTTTATCAAGCTATTTAGTCAGGTTGGTCAGGTTCAAACGCGGTTGTTGGTATCTATGACTGGCAGTATTGGCGATAAGTTCCCAGTTAGTTCGCAAATATTCAAAGATTTTGATTCAGAGCGAACTGCTTGCAACAGCGCTAGTTCCCTCCGGGACGCTCCGCGAACGCTATCGCTTGAAAAAATACACCTGTTGTTTAACAGCTTAAACAGCTTGGGAGTTACACTATAACCTCCTCATTTTTATCTGTCAAGCAATTACATCAGAAATTCTTGGGAAAGTTATCCAGAAAATCCGAGTTGGTAATTCCTGCTCAACCCTGAATAGCAGCAGTTCACATCTGGAAATTTTAGCCGATTTAATTTATTAAGAATTACTTAGCCATAGGGACTCAATCCTGACTCAATACCGAAGTATCGGCTTTACCCAAAAGAATCCGCAGCCATTGACAATAAATAATGATAGTTATTCCTACCGAATTAGCTGAATTAACATCCTGTAATCTTACTTATAGCAATAAATTGTATACATATAATTAGCAGACTACTAATTCCAGTTGATGGCAATAATGCCTAATAAATAAATAGCTATGAGTAACCAAATAAGATAATAGTTAAATGTTCATGGTGATACGGTTTTTGTTGTCCACATCTAGCTGGATGTCTTCTTTATCCAAAAATAACTATCTTGATAAAATTAATTAGTTAGCAATATTAGATTATTAACAGAAAAATACTTTACTAATTTTTGAATTATTTATTAATTGATATTTGTATCTATTTATAAAAATTATAAATCCATAAAGTGCTTACATAGCAAGGACTTTGCCTGAATTAAATGTAAATTTAAGCATTTATTTCTTCGATAAAAATTTAATTTATTTGGATATGACTGTTCATTCAAACTATTTATATACTAAGAGCTTAGGTAGACCATATTAGTGGTGTTTTCGTCTTGTATGACAATGATAACATCTGCCATTGAGATTAAAGTGGGGGGTAACACCCCTCATTTTTTGCCAAGTGGGGACAAAACCCAAACTTGCACAAGACATAAGTAAATATCTAGATAAGTTCAGTAAATTTAACTTAAATCTTGCCACCTTGGCAGATGACATTAGCGACAAAAAATAGTATAAATAAAAATGTGGCTTTTGAAATTGAGAAATTAATGGTTTTCCTGATTCCACTGGTGCAATTGTCAGCTTTTACAGCAAAAGCGGCAGAATCAATGGTAAGAAGTTATACAGCAGTAACTAGGGTGAAGCCAAAAATTTCCACTTGGAAGTTTCAACAGTAAACAACGGCATCTACGAAAAGCTACGTCAAACTCAATTCCTCTCGGTAGAAATCAGAAAATTTGGTAAATTTTTACCTTTGATTCATTAGTAAGTATAAATCTGAAGCCCAGACGCAATTAATACATATTATCTGGAGTGAGCTATAGATATTACTAATTGAAAACTGTAAAACTGCCTAGAAAACCAGGGTATACACGGTAAGCACAGTAGTACAGAGGCTTGATTAAAAACAATCAGGTTTTCAATCACAGGTCAGGTTATGAAAAAAATCATCAGGTCAAATGCGTTTTTTAGCTCAGTTCAACGGGTAGTTTTAGAGATGCAGTTTTCTAAAATCCGTTCTATCCAGGTATCCGTGTTGGCAATTACCGTATTTTTGCAACAAGTTGTTACTATTTTCCACATCTGCCACCAATTGATTATTTATAGGTTCTGGTCATTCCCGCAACAGCAATTTGGCTGAAGACCATCGCATTTGCAGAAACTGGACTAATTTATTTACTCAATTCAAAAATAACTAAGATGATGAATCAAGATATTGCTGGCAGTGGTAACAACTTAGAACCAAAAATCCATCCCGAACAGTTAGACCAAGTAGTTGAAGCGATTTTGGCAGGGAAGTATTCTTGGGCTTGTGTTTTAATGTTACGATTCGTGGGCTATAATCCAATGCACTATATCCCTTATCGGACTTATAACCGCATTCTCAAAGAAAATGCTCGTATGAGTCGCTCCAATTCCCAAAATAATGAAACTCTAAAAATTGCTAACTCCACCACAGAGAAAAGATCCGAAGGTAATCTGGCATCTAACTGTTTAAGTAAGATTAAGGATATAGCCTATATGGAAGTGGGAGGTAAGCATCATGCTGAATCACGCGCCAACGGTAGAGAAAAAAAGTCGGCATAGTTGCTGATAATCTCGTAATTGCTTGTTACTCAGATCAGTTGATCGGCAATGTGAGTAACTGCAATTACTGACTTCGTTGTAAAAATCTGCCAGAATGGCAAATACACACTGATAACATCCTATAGATTAGAAATAGCAACCTAAACAAAGATTCATGGCAGACTAATTGCATTTTTCCCAAAAACTGTTTGCGGTTGCACATGAAATAGCAGACTAATTGCGGTTTTCCCAAAAAACTGTTTGCGTCTGCATATGAAAGATAGGGTCTGATTGTTTTGGCATTCAGTTCCTGATTAATTAAATAAATTCTTCATTAAGACTGATGAACCATAACTAAAGGTGGTTCTTTTTCCTAAGAAGTCTGAATGCTTTTCAATTGGGGTGGTGGATTACCCTAATAAAATTGATATGGCTAGATAACTTCTACTACCAAATTTTCTGTAACTAAGGTTTGGCTAACTTTAGTTATTAAGGTAGATAAGGAAAGGGAAAGATTATGGTCAAATCATGCTCTTACTTACAAATTTTTACTGTTATGTCAACTGGCAATTGATATAACGTTGACACTCCCCGCTCTCTAAAGAGACGGGGATTCTTAAAACCAAATAAATAATCTTAATGGCGATATCAATGCGCCTCTACTGATTTCACTAGAACTTAATCCTAGTAGTCTGTCAAATAAATTTTGACGGATAAAGAAGAAATGAGCCACGTTCGCGGAGCGTGCCGTAGGCATTAGGCCGCAAAGAGCGCGAAGGAAGAAGGAAGAAGGAAGAAGAAAAATTTATTTACCCCAACCCGTAATGGCTATTAAGGGAACACCAAAAAATAAATTACCCAATTTTGTGGGATAACTGAGGGATATAGACTGAAACTCTCTATAGAATCTCCGCGTCTTTAGACCGGAGAGTGTCAACAACTTTAAGTTAATATGAATTTTCTATAAAGTCTTCATGAAGTTTAGATGAAGATTTTATTTTTTATATAAATTTTAGAAGAAGATGTAGCAGAATTTAAAGATAAGAACTAAAGCTTTGTCACTTTTTTATCTAAACTAAATGACTAACGCCATGCTATCAGACAAACAATTTCATATTTAAGAAAGTTTGCTGATGAGAGTTTTCTATTTTTAGGATAGTGTAAGAGATAGATTACATCCTGCTTAAGTTTATTTAGTGTGAGGCTACAATTTTTGAAAAGTTACGTAATTGTTAGTTAGTTATAACTGCATCAATTAATTAACTGAAATACCAGTGTTTATCAATAGACTCCCATCTCAATTAGGGGTAATATCATTCCCTATGTAGATTTTTGGCATTAGCAAGCTAAATCTTGGGAGTTTGTTTATGGGTGTTTTGCCAGACAATGCTGTTTATTGGGGGGACACAACAGCTATGCCTGTTACATAGATATTGAAAATTAAATGAATATTCAGGAAACATCCTACAGATTAAATATTGCATATCTGTGAAAGTTTTTGCATCTGGATTTTAGGAATAGATGTAATAGATGAATTTGCCCGAATTTGAAAGTAGAAAGCAACTGGTAAGAATTATGTCATCTTATTCTCATCAAGATCAGGTTGTGAATATTTACGATAATTATGAAAGTAAGTTTTTAACACCTTTTCAGCGAAAGGTGTTGCTAAAAAATTTACAAAATAATTCGCAACCAGAATATCGGCGACGAATTGAGATTATGTTGTTAGCAGATATGGGAAAGTCGCAAACTCATATTTGTGAAATGATTGGTTGTTCTCAGGAGATGGCGAGATACTGGATCGGTATTGCTGAGGCGGGGATGGCGCATAAATGGAATCAGCGACCATTGGGTAGACCAAAGATTGTTAATGATGAATATATTGAAAGATTAAAGGAATTAGTTAATTGTAGTCCCCGTGAATATGGCTATGCTTTCGGTGATTGGACGGCTCAATGGTTGAGTAAACATTTGGCGAAGGAGTTGGGAATTCAAATTAGCGATCGCCACATTAATCGCCTCCTTAAACAAATGGGACTGTCTACTAAACGCAAAAGTTCCCCATTGATAACTACTGAAAATCAGGATTTAGCAATTAAAATTAGTGATTTGCATTCTCTACCTGAACCTAGTTTTCATTGGTCATTTAATCTCATGCAGACCAATAAATAATAGTGTTTTGGAGGTTAGGAAGTGCTATCAGCGTTTTCTCAGGAACAATTAGCTACATATATTAAGCAAGTCTTGGGTGATGGATTATCAGATCAAGTAGTTAAAGATTGTATCCAGGCTTTAGAAATTATTGAGCCACCTGTAGCAAAGCAATTTTGGCAAGCGACTACAGCCAATCCGGGAATTTATATTGTGCTGTCGGGTAAGGTAAGATTGCTTGATAGCTCCAACAATTTAATTAATACTCTCACGCCAGGATCATCATTTGGGGAGTTAACTTTATTTCCAGACCAAGATTTTAGCAGTTATGTTGCTAGAGCTTCTGTGAATTTAAAGGTTGCCTATCTTCCCGAAAAAACGGTGAAAAAGGTTATGGGAGAATTTCCTCCTGTTTATAATTTCTTGCTGAATAAGGCAGAGTTAATTAACAGTCCTAAGTCTCCAGATATACCGATTGTTGAATTACCAAGAAATGGTAAAGTTGTTAATTTCTCTCAACCAATTATTCCCCCACCAACATCAACAAAGAAACCCTCTCAATATTTTCCTGTTCCTACTGTTATTGCTGGCAATTGGTGGCGAAAATTTACTAAACGCTACCCATTTTTTGAACAACAAAGTGCTGCGGATTGTGGTGCTGCTTGCTTAGTTATGATTGGTCGTTATTGGGGGAAAAACCTGAGTATTAATCGGCTGCGGGATCTGGCTAATATTAGCCGGAGTGGTGCATCTATGCGAAGTTTGAGTGCAGCGGCGGAAAGCCTTGGTTTTGCTACCCGTCCGGTAAAAGCCAGTTTGGATAAATTTGCTCAACAGCCTTTACCAGCGATCGCTCATTGGCAAGGTAAACATTACATTGTTGTCTATGAAATTACCAAAAAACAGGTAATTATTGCTGATCCTGCCATTGGTCAACGTCGGCTGACTACCAAGGAATTTCTCACAGGTTGGACTGGTTACGCTTTACTATTACAACCTACAGCTTCCCTCAAAAAAACGCCAGAAGCTAACACGCCATTTTGGCAGTTATTGGATTTAGTTAAACCTCATTTTCAAGTTCTTCTAGAAGTATTCCTGGCTTCGGTCTTAATTCAAATATTTGGATTAATCACGCCCTTATTTACTCAACTTCTATTAGATAGAGTCATTGTTCAAGGCAGTGTTTTAACTTTAAATACTGTCGGGTTTGGATTGTTAATTTTCGGCTTGTTTCGGGTTGCCATTAATGGCTTAAGACAATATTTACTAGATCATACAGCCAACCGCATTAGTATCGCCTTGATGGTAGGTTTTATTAAACATACATTTAGTCTACCGCTGGCATTTTTTGAATCTCGTTATGTCGGGGATATTGTTTCCCGTGTCCAAGAAAATCAAAAAATTCAACGTTTTTTAACTGGTGAAGCTCTTTCCATTGGATTGGATTTACTAACAGTCTTTATTTATGTGGGATTAATGTTTTGGTATAGTCCACCAATGGCATTAATGACATTAGCAATTGTGCCGCCATTTGTGATTTTAACATTCTTTGCTACACCATTTTTGCGGCGGATTAGTCGGGAGGTATTTACAGCAGGAACACTGGAAAATAGTTATTTAATTCAAAGCTTGACTGGCATTTCTTCGATTCGCTCAATGGCTATTGAACAAACGGTACGTTGGCATTGGGAAGAATTGCTAAATAATTTAATCAAAAAGAACTTTAGTGGTCAAGTAATTGGTAATCAACTGCAATTAGTTAGTTCTACTATTCAATCTTTGGCAAGTACAGGATTATTATGGTTTGGAGCTTGGTTGGTTATTCAAAATCAACTTACCATTGGTCAATTAGTTGCCTTTAATATGTTATTAGGCAATATTATTCAGCCTTTCCAAAGATTAATTATTTTGTGGAATCAGTTACAGGAAGTAATTGTCGCCACAGAACGAATTAATGATGTCTTAGAAGCACAACCAGAGGAAGATTTAGAACATAAACCTCGGCAATTTCTACCAAGATTAATGGGGAAAATTAGTTTTAATAATGTTACCTTTCGCTATCATCCTGAAAGTGAGATTAATATTTTAGAAAATCTCAGTTTTGAAATCTTGCCAGAACAAACTGTAGCAGTTGTTGGTCGCAGTGGTTCTGGAAAAACAACACTTTCTAAGTTGATTTTGGGTTTATATCTAGCGACAGATGGAAGAGTTCTGATTGACAATCAAGATGTTACTAGTATTTCCTTACATTCCTTGCGATCGCAAATTGGAGTTGTTGATCAAGATACCTTTTTATTTGGAGGAACAATTCGGGAAAATATCACAATTGCTCATCCAGAAGCCTCTTTAGAAGAGATTATAGAAGCAGCCAGACTTGCAGGTGCAGATGAGTTTATTAAAAGGATGCCAATGGGTTATGAAACTCAAATTGGTGAAGGGGGAGGAATGTTATCTGGAGGACAACGCCAACGGTTAGCAATTGCCCGCGCATTATTAGGAAATCCCCGACTTTTAATATTAGATGAAGCCACGAGTCACCTGGATGCTGAATCAGAACGGATTATTCAGAACAACCTTAAAAAAATCTTGCAAGGACGTACAAGTGTAATCATTGCTCACCGTCTTTCCACAGTTCGTCATGCTGATCTAATTTTAGTCTTAGATCGTGGTGTTTTAGTAGAAAGCGGTACACATGAACAATTAATCGCCAAAAGAGGACATTATTTCTATCTTAATCAACAACAATTAGCACAAAAAAATTAATTTTCACCATATCCCCGACTTCTTCAAGAAGTCGGGGATATATAACCAAAATTCTCTAATTATTTATGCCACAGTCAGTTTACACCCAACCAACTACTACTATAAAGCCGCAGCATCAACCTGAATCTACTGCTGTAATAACAAACCAGCAAATCCAGATATTAGATAAAGCCAAGGATTGGTTTTATGGCACAGAGGAATTATTAGATGCTTTACCAAAAGCATGGACTCGTTCCATGTTGTATTTACTAGTTAGTTTTGCTACCATTATTTTGCCTTGGGCAATGTTAACTAAAGTTGATGAAACAGGTAATGCTAGTGGGAGAATAGAACCCAAAGGAGCAACACAAAAATTAGATAGTGCGGTAACTGGTAGTGTTGTTAATGTCAATGTTAAAGAAGGAGCAACTGTTAAAGCTGGACAAGTTTTATTAGCAATGGAATCTGATGTTTTACAAACAGAAATTCAACAAGCACAATCTAAATTAGAGGGGTTGATTAATCGCCAATCTCAACTAGAGATATTAAAAAATCAAGTCTTAATGTCAATTAATATTCAACGTCAGCAAAACCAATCTCAATCATTAGAAAAAATTGCTCAACTTAATCAAGCTAAACAAACATTTGAGACTAAAAAAAGTGCTTATAATTTCCAAGATTTGGAAAAATTAGCTCAAATTGATCAGGCAAAACAGAATATACAATCTAATCAAACTAACTACAGATTAGCTACAAGTCGCTTACGTCGAGATATTTCGGAAGTTCAACGTTATCGTCTGCTATTAAAGGAAGGAATAATTGCTCAAACTAAAATAATAGAATTAGAAAAAATTGCTGAAGAAAGTCAACGTTCTCAAGAAGAAGCAAAATTTAATCTGCAAACAGCAAAGTTAAAACTAAAGGAGGAAGTCAGTCGTTATCAGTCACTAATGAATCAAGTTAGATCAGATATTGAACAGGCAAAACTACGGTTACAAGAAGAAGAAAGTAGTTATAAAAGTTCTCTAAAAGGCGGAGAATTAATTTTATTAAAAAGTCAAGAACAGTTTAAAGACATTCAAAATCAAATCATTTCCCTTAAATCAGAAATGATGCAGACAAAAGGACAGATTACAGCCTTAAATTTACAACTAAAACAGCGAACTATCCGTTCTCCTATTGATGGAATAATTTTTGAATTACCTATTAAAAAATCTGGTTCTGTTGTCCAAGTAGGACAAATGATTGCTCAAATTGCTCCCGAAAATGCTCCCTTGATCCTGAAGGCACGTATGCCTAGTCAAAATAGTGGTTTTGTCAAGGCAGGAATGCCAGTCAAAATTAAATTTGATGCTTATCCTTTCCAAGAATACGGAATTGTGTCAGGACGTATTAGTTGGATTTCACCTAACTCTAGAGTTCAAGAAAATAGTTCTAACCGCATAGAAACTTATGAATTAGATATCGCTTTAGAAAATCCTTATATTCAAGTCGGTAACAAACGGATTCCTATTACCTCTGGACAAACAGCAAGTGCGGAAGTAATCATTCGTCAGCGTCATGTTATTGACTTTATCTTAGATCCATTCAAGAAGTTGCAAAAGAGTGGTTTAGAGCTTTAAATAAAATTAGTATCAAAGACATAATTTAATAAGTTATGTCTTTTTTTAAAGGCTTTAATATGCAACTTTTTGATTATTTTTAAGAGAAAAATGTCAGAATGAAATAGTTGAAATTACTAAAGATGAGAGGGTAAGACAATGAAGAAAATAGTGATAAATGACCTATATCCTAGTCATTTATTAACCTTTATTGATGATTTAATGCCACCAGAATTGTATGTTTTATTAGGAAGAGGTTTAGGAGGGTTTTATCCCCCTCTAGGGCTAAGTCCTAATGTTTTTGTAACCACTGTTTATGATGGTGTAAATACCATCTCAACAACTTATGAAGGAGCCGGTAGCTTTCATGATAATAAATTTAATACGATAGATTATGCTCGGACAGTTAATGCTTGGGTAAATCGTTAATTATTTCCGCATATTCAAGGGCGATTTTGTCACATTTACCAAAACTGTTCACTGTTTAATAGGGAAATAAGATCATGGCTACAATCATAATTTCTGACTTGCAGGAAAAGATATTTTTGGATGACTTAAATTCAGGGCAAATACAACAAATTTTAGGTACTGGTATTATACCTTTACCTTTCTTGGGTGGACGTGATGTTGCTTTAACGACTGTTTATGATGGTATAAATAATTTGCAAACAGCATATCGTGGCCCATTGAGTTTCTACGATAATAAAATTTTTACTCTTGATCTGGCTAGAAGTGCTGTCTATTTAGTATTGTGAACAATTATTAGGTGGTTATTTTTTCTTTACACCCCACCGCTTATCTCCGAGGAAGTAAAAACTTCCTCTTTTTTGTTGTTCTTGCTGATAATTGTTTACAGTTATATGAAAACTGCTGTATGTTATAATCTAGGATTATAGATATGAATTACTGCATATAATAAGTAGGTGAACACAATAAAACCAATCTGTGTAAAGAAAAGTAAAATCGCCCAAACCCTCTTCACTCTTGCCTCTTGGATGAGTGCCTCTTGCCTTGCCATAACGACGATTTTCAATGCTAACCTACTTAAATGATAGAAATTTCTCAGACAGTAATTATTCCTGATAGCGATATTGAAATTAGTGCAATTCGTTCCCAGGGTGCAGGTGGTCAAAATGTTAACAAGGTTGCTACTGCTATTCATTTGCGCTTTGATATTGGGGCTTCTTCCTTACCAGAAATCTATAAGGAACGGCTTTTGAAGTTGAAAGATCATCGCATTACCCTTGAGGGAGTTGTGGTTATTAAAGCGCAGGAATATCGCAGTCAAGAACAGAACAAAGAGGAAGCTTTCAGACGACTTCAAGAACTGATTAAAAGTGTATCTGTGTTACCTCGAAAACGCAAACGGACAAAACCAAGTCGCAGTTCTCAAAGAAAACGTCTTGATAGTAAAAACAAGCGGGGACAAATTAAATTGACTAGAGGAAAAATCACAGAATAATCACGACACTATTACTGTAATGCTAATATACAGAAATCCTAAATAAAATAAAAACATCCCCTCCTCCTCCGTGTCCTCTGTGCCTCTGTGGTTCGTTAAACAACAAATACCATATATTATATATTAACGTCCTAACATTTTATCGCGCAGATGTTTAATGCGATCGCGCAATTTTCCAGCTTCCTCAAATTCCATCTTCTTCGCTGCTTCCTTCATCTGTTTTTCCAACAACGTAATTAACTCTGGAATATCTTCCACCGATAATTCATCTAAATGTTCATCAACCATTTTTAAATCAGTTGCATTTAAACGACGAGAGGCATCTAAAAATGATAAAATTGAATTAGTTTGTTTTTTAATAATCGGTTGCGGCGTAATTCCGTGCAATTTATTATAAGCCGTTTGAATTCCTCTTCTTCTATCAGTTTCATCAATGGCTTTAATCATACTACCTGTTAATTTATCAGCATATAAAATTGCCTTTCCTCTAATGTGACGGGCTGCGCGGCCGATAGTTTGAATTAGAGAACGTTCAGTCCGCAAAAATCCTTCCTTATCTGCGTCCATAATTGCAACTAACGAAACTTCGGGTAAATCCAAACCTTCCCGCAATAAATTTACACCGACTAACACATCAAAAACACCATTTCGCAAATCCTGTAAAATTTCAATCCGTTGAATAGAATTAATTTCTGAATGTAAATATCTGATTTTAATTCCCCTCTCTGCTAAATATTCCGTCAAATCTTCCGCCATGCGTTTAGTTAATGTAGTAATTAACGTTCTTTCTTGACGGTCAACTCGATCTTTTATTTCTCCTAATAAATCATCAATTTGTCCTTCCGTGGGACGCACAAATATTTCTGGGTCAATTACTCCCGTCGGTCTAATTACTTGTTCAATAATATTCTCTTCCGAAATTTCCAATTCCCAATTTCCTGGAGTTGCAGAAACGAAAATACATTGATTGACTTTTTGCCAAAATTCTTCGGCTTGTAAAGGACGATTATCCGCCGCACTAGGAAGTCGAAAACCATGATCTATTAATACTTTTTTTCTCGCTTGGTCTCCGTTATACATTCCGCGAATTTGGGGAACGGTAACATGAGATTCATCTATCACTAATAACCAATCTTTGGGAAAATAATCAATTAAACATTCTGGTGGTTCTCCCGCTTGTCTACCTGCTAAATGACGGGAATAATTTTCTACACCGTTACAATATCCCACTTCTCTTAACATTTCTAAATCATAACGGGTGCGTTGATCAATGCGTTGTGCTTCCACTAATTTACCCATTGATTCTAATGTTAATTGTTGCTGTTTTAATTCGGTGGCTATATCTTCACAAGCTATTTCTACTCTTTCTTTAGGAGTAACAAAGTGACGCGCAGGGTAGATATTTACTGCTTCTAAACTGTGGAGAATTTCCCCGCTCACAGGATCTACATATCTAATTGCATCAATTTCATCACCAAAGAATTCAACTCTAATAATTCTATCTTCATAAGCAGGAGAAATTTCTAAAACATCACCCCGAACTCGAAATTTTCCTCTCCCCATTTCGATGTCATTGCGAGTATATTGAACTGCTGTTAAATCTCGTAAAACTTGACGCGGATCAATTTCCATTCCCAATTGTAATCGAATTGCGGCTTTCAGGTATTCCGCCGGCATTCCTAAACCGTAAATACAACTAATTGAAGCCACAACAATCACATCTTTGCGTTCAAATAAGGAACGAGTGGCGGAATGTCGTAACATATCTATTTCTTCATTAATCGCTGATGTTTTTTCTATATAAGTATCAGTAACGGGTAGATATGCTTCGGGTTGATAGTAATCGTAATAACTGACAAAATACTCAACTGCATTATGAGGAAAAAACTCCCGCAGTTCGTTACACAACTGGGCGGCTAATGTCTTATTATGGGCTAATACTAGGGTAGGTCTACCGACTTTTTCAATGACTGCGGCTATGGAAAATGTTTTACCGGTTCCTGTCGCACCCAGTAATGTTTGATAATGATTTCCTGTTTGAATACTAGCAGAAAGTTGTGCGATCGCTTGTGGTTGATCACCGGTGGGGACAAAAGGTGCTTGGAGATTAAAATCCATTATCTAGCTTCAACGTTACACCTAGCAATTCTACACAATTTCTCAGTTTTACGTTTGGCGCGAAATTTTTTTTTCGGGGTTTGGCTTGCAACATCGCCGGCGATGTGCTATATTAATATAATGGAGTGGTGATAAAATTTTTATTGAGGCACGCACTCCCATTATCAAAATATCACCCCTAGCGGCGCAAGTCAACCCCCAAAACTTTAAAAAAAGAAAATTTTTTTACTTAAATATCAATTTATACTTGTAATTACATAGGAATGATAGCAAATTAAGATTTTTGAAATAATTGAACGCAGATAAACGCAGATAAACGCAGATAAACACAGATAAATATGGATGATTGTTATTCTGTCCCGAAGGAATAAAGGTTTTAGAGAATTTTTGCGTGGGTTATATCTATAGTATCAGAACTGGTTAAAATAGAAAATAAATCTATTGCTGTTTTGAAATGATACCAGAAGCAAATATTGAAGATGTTCAAGAACCAATTACCAGCGCACCACCGGAGGTGAAGCAAATTATTGAGAAGGTATGGAGGTTGGAGAAAAGCCGATTAGATAGAAAGAGTAAGGGTCATATTAATGATGATATTCTCACTATTGTGAAGGAAGCGGTGCAATGAAGCTAACTTCGATTAAATTATGTAATTTTCGTTCTTTTTATGGGAAAACTCCAGAGATAACTTTGGCTGGTGGAGATGTTCGCAATACTACTATGATTTATGGTAGTAATGGCGCAGGTAAAACTAGTATTTTGAATGCGTTTACTTGGGTTTTATATGAAAAGTTTAGTGCGGCTTTTGCGTCAACGGAACAGTTAGTAAATAAACGCGCAATTTCAGAATCTCAACCTAGTCAACCTGTGGAATGTTGGGTGGAAGTTGGTTGGGAACATGAAGGTAATCGTTATCGTGCTACTCGTGGTTGTCGGGTTTACAAAAATGAAAGTGATGTAATCGAAGCTGGGAAAACTCAGTTAAAAATTCAAGTTGCTGGAGATGACGGAAAATGGTATTTCCCACTTCAGCAAGCTGAGGAAATCATTACTCAGATTTTACCAGCCAGTTTACATCAATATTTTTTCTTTGACGGTGAACGGATTGAAGAAATTGTCCGTTCTGATAATAAAGCGGAAATTTCCGAAGCAATTAGAACTTTTTTGGGTGTGGAAGTTATTGAACTTTCGATTAAACATTTGAAAGATGCTAAAAAGAGTTTAGAAACTGAGTTAAAACATATTGGTGACGCGGAAACTAAACAGTTGTTGAATCAGCAAGAAAAGCAAGAACTGGAAATTGACAATATTAATAAACGTCAAACGGAAATAAATCAAGAGTTGGAATATCAACAGACTTTCAAAAAGGAAGTTAGTAATAAGTTACGAGAATTGAGTGCTGTTAAAGAATTACAGGAAAGAAAGCAAAGTTTAGAATCTCAAAAAGATAGTTTGCGAGAAGAGTTGAAGAAAACACGGGAGAATTTAAAAAAGACTATTTCCGCACGGGGTTATACTGTTCTGTTATCGGAAACTACGGCTAAGTTTCGGGAAATATTTACAGATTTAAAACAAAAGGGTGAATTAACAGCAGGAATTTCCCGGGAATTTGTCAATGATTTACTCAATACTGGACGTTGTATTTGTGGTGCAGATTTAAGGGAAGGAACTCACACCCATTTTCATGTCAAGAATTTAATGAGAAAATCTGGTTCTTCCACTGTGGAAGAAACCGCAATTAGAATGAGCGCGCAAGTTGATGAAATTGATAAACAAGCAGTTGCTTTTTGGGAAGAAGCGGACAGGGAACAAGTACGAATTCAACAGTTACGGGAAAATCTTAATCAAGTTGAATTGGAATTAGCAACTATTCAAGAACAACTCCGAAAAGATCCCAATGAGGAAATTAGTAGTTTACAAAAACGTCTTGATGAAATTGAAGCTAAAATTGATGACTTAAATCGAGAACAAGGTGCAAATCAACAGGAAGTTTCTCATCTAAAAACAGCTATTGATGCTTTGATAAAACAAATATCTAAGCAAAAACAAAATGAGGAAAAACAATCCTTAGCACAGCGTCGCATTAATGCTACTCAAGATGCAATTGACAGATTATCGGAAGTTAAAAACCGTCAAGAAAATCAATTTCGTCTCCAATTGGAACAGCGGGTACAGGAAATTTTCTCAGATATTTCTTTTACTCCTTATGTTCCCAAAATTAGCGAAAAGTATGAGTTGAGTTTGGTGGAAAATACGACGGGATTTGAAGCACCAGTCGCAGCTTCTACGGGAGAAAATCAAATTCTCAGTTTATCTTTTATCGCTAGTATTATTGATAAGGTGCGTGACTGGAGTGAGAAGCGGAAAATGATGATGGTTCCTGATAGTAGCACTTTTCCTATTGTTATGGATTCTCCTTTTGGGAGTTTAGATGCTAATTCTCGTCGTCACATTGCGCGAACTATTCCTAAGTTAGCAAATCAGTTGGTTGTGTTGGTGACTAAGACTCAGTGGCGGGTTGAGGTTGAGGAGGAAATTGCTGATAAGATTGGGAAGGAATATGTTTTGGTTTATTATTCTTCTAAGCCTAATTGTGAACAGGATTTTATTGAGTTGGGGAGGGAACGATATGCTTTGGTTCGACAGAGTTTGAATGGTTTTGAATATACTGAAATTGTTGAGGTTGAACGAAATTAATATATCTCACGCAAAGGCGCAAAGGCGCAAAGGAAGAAAGAAATGGTTGTTAATTTTGAGAAAAGTTATATGAGTCCTCTGGAGTATTTGGAGTGGGAGGAACAGCAAGATATTAAATATGAATATATCAATGGTGAAGTTTTTGCTATGACTGGGGGAACTATTCCCCATACTACTATTGCTTTAAATTTGGCTTCTGGGTTAAAAAATCATTTGCGGGGTGGTAATTGTCGTCCTTTTATGGCAGATGCTAAAGTGGGTATATCGGAAAATGGTCCGTTTCATTATCCTGATGTCATGGTAAGTTGTGATGAACGGGATAAACAAGCTATTAAGTTTATTCAATTTCCTTGCTTAATTGTTGAGGTGCTTTCTCCAAGTACGGAAGCTTATGATAGGGGGGGAAAGTTTCAGCAGTATAGACGGATTGAATCTTTGCAAGAATATGTTTTAATTAGTGCTGATAAAATCGGTTTGGATTGTTTTCGCTTAAATGATAGGGGTTTATGGGAGTTACATCCTTTTGTTGAGGGTGATAATGTACATTTAGTTAGTGTTGATTTTACTTTTCCTCTTTCTCTGGTTTATGAGGATGTTTTTTGATTTTTTGTTTCGCGCAAAGACGCTAAGTAGCAAAGGCGCAAAGAAGAGGATAAGATTGTAGTATTAGTAGGTTAGGTTTGGTTTATGATGTTAAGGGTGTATATTTTATAATTATGGCTGCAAATAGAATCAAAATTGCTCAAGATAAGGCTGAGTTGGTGAAGTCGTTACTAGCGTCTAAGGAAACACCGGGACTTTTCCAAACTTATGTGGAGGTGATGATATTTGCGGCAGCATTAGGAGTAAAGTATAAAAAAAGTGTTCCTCTGGGAGATACTACAAAAAGAGAGCCTTCTCCAATTCCACAAGAAAATTTTGCTTCACTGGGTTATGACAAAATTATCAAATTATTAGGAATTGTTGAGACAAGTGATATCCAAATACTTGCTTCTAGAGAAGATGTATATGAGGATAAACGGACTCAAGTATTTGAAGAGTATGCTAATGGGGGATTAGAAATATTACAAAGTGAATTGCGCGGAGTTGTTGATTATGAAATACAATTTCTATTGATTTTAAGAAAAGCAATAGATTATCAAGAAAATAATATACAAGGAGAATTTAATTTAACTAGATTTTTAAAATAATCCATTTTGTTCGCGTTTTTATAAAGTAGTGAGATATGAATAGTCTTCGTTTTTATTGTGAAAAGTTTTCTAAGTTAAAAGTAAGTAGTAGCCGAAAACGTGGTAATGCTCAATATAAACCAATATTACTTTTAACCGTAATTGATTTGA
Source organism: Anabaena sp. AL93 (assembly GCF_001672085.1). Taxonomy (NCBI): domain Bacteria; kingdom Bacillati; phylum Cyanobacteriota; class Cyanophyceae; order Nostocales; family Nostocaceae; genus Anabaena; species Anabaena sp. AL93. The sequence goes on from NZ_LJOU01000010.1 coordinate 21,253, forward strand.
TTATGAGAGGAGTTATTACCAATAATCAAATTTTTGTCTCAGATGAATTAATTCAAGCTTTTAATAAATATTGGAATGTTATTGGCTCACAATCTTATAAAGGGGGTTTACACTATCCATTTTTTCATCTGCAAAATGAGGGATTTTGGCACGTAGAAATTAAAGCAGGTTTTAATAATTTACAACCAAAAACAACTAACCAATTAAAACAGGCTGTTGAATACGCATATTTAGACAGTGAATTATTTAACTATTTACAAGATGAATCTTCTCGCAAAGAATTAATTGATGCACTTGTAGCTGCTTTTTTCTCGGATAATGAAGATGAAATTGAGGAATTTCTACAAATTAATCAAACATTTCAAGATTATCCAGAAGTAGAAAAACTAGATGATATTGGAAATTTACCCAACAACCCTCAATGGAGTTTAAAAAAAACACTAATTAGAAATGCTTTCTTTAGAAAAGCGGTTGTTTCTGTATATGATTGTCAATGCGCTCTTTGTGGGTTGAAAGTTACTAAAACTGGTAATCAAAATATTGTTGACGGCGCACATATAAAGCCATTTTCTGCTTTTTATGACAGTAGAATACATAACGGAATAGCACTTTGTAAAAATCATCATTGGGCTTTTGATAGGGGTTGGTTTGCTGTTGATGATAAATACAAAATAATCGTTAGTAAAGAATTAGAAGAAGTATCTCCCCACGCTAGAACAATAACAGAATTTCATGGGGAAATACTTATATTACCGAAAGTGGAGAAATATTTTCCAGATATTGAAGCTTTGCAATGGCATCGTGATCATATATTTCAGCCATAATTATAAAATAACAGGAAGTCCTACCTCCTGCGGTTTTACTAACTTACCATCAAAACCTATAGTTTGTTCTTCCATTGTCCTAGCATTAGCTAAAGCTTTACGTAAAGCAGTAACTTCCATTTTTTCAGTCATTCCTCCCAACATATAAATAAATAACTTCACAGCTAAATCTTTTCCTACTACCTGTACCCGCTTTTTATTGGGGTCATATAAAACCCCATACCATAAAGATTGAGGATATTCCATATTACTAAAACCCCCTTGACGGTCAAATTTCTCCAACTTCTTAAAAATATCCGTCAAAGTAAAACCTTTTTTAAATACCAAAGTTCCCAAAGCTTGCGCTAAAGCAACTTGAGAAACTGGACGAAATAACATATTTCCCTCACCTCCGTCTTTCTCAAAATGGAAGCGCCGCAAAACAGTTGTATCTTCGTGTTCCAATATTTTATAACTGGGAAGATTCGCTAAATTATCAAAAAGTAGCCTAAAATCGGCAATTCCTTCCTGAATTTCTTCATTTTCTGGACGCATGGGAATCAACCCTTTTTCCAAAGGTTTCCAGTGGGGGAACTTTTGCCCCAAATACCTTTCGGACATATCTTGTAAGGCTTGCAGGGTCGTCAAAACCGTAGAATTAGCGGCTACTGTGGCACTATTCCAATTAACACGGGGATTGCGATTGGGTTTTTGTTCTAAAAGTGGATGTGTAACGGCAATCTTTCGCGCTACAATAGCAAAACCATCATCTTCATTTAATTGTGCTAACTGACCTTTAGTTAAAGGTGCAGCCATTAAATTCACATGAACAAAAATTGATCTTACCCGTCGTTTTGCTTCTGCATGAGTTTCCCCAGTATTCACAGCACAAATAAATTCAATGCCAATTTTTTCTTTAGATAAATTTTGTAAATAAGCAGGTTCTACTTGATATTTATCAATCAAATCAGATAGAGTAATAAAACTTTCGTCAGCAGTTTTATCCTTTTTATAACGTTGCAGTTTACCAGATTTAATTAACTCCATTAAACCTTGGACACCCATTAATCTATGCTGACCATCTAAAGCATAAATTGTCACATTGTCTTCAGAAATATTCAGTAAACCGACTTTACCATCTTTATCTAAAGGTATAAAATCAGTAGTCGCTTTTTTAGCCCGTCCTTGACTATCCCACTCCGCTGCTTTGGGGTTATCTACCCAAGGTTGATTAATTACTACCAACACAGCCGGAAATTTATGGTTTTTTCTCGCTGCTAAATATTGTACTAACGGTGCTTGACGCGACCAATCAATAGGACGTTGTTGAATGTCATCAATACTATCAGCATCAATTTCAATATTCTCTGTCTCTGGGTTGTACTTTTTTTGCAGCAGGGGTAAACCAGAGGCAAAATGTACCCGTCCCGCGAACCATTCCAATGTCACAGAACCTATATAAGCCTCAGTACCACCCATTTCTGTCTTTTGGACAAGAATTTGGTCTTTCTTCTCTAAAAACCTGTCTAGCAGTAAAGCTAATACCTGTTTATCCTGATTTTCTCGTTCTAAATACTCGTTAGTGAGTTGATTATTTAGTGTATCTGTACTATCATTCATGTTAATTTTTGAAAACTTGGTGACTAACTCTTGCTTTATTGTCCAAAAAGATGGATACTAAGGATGCGATTTTTAAAAATATGCTGCACGCCTAGCTTAGATTTATTTATATACTAGATGATTTCATGCCCCCAAAGGGAAGTATTGATTCTATGTTCATGTATCCACAGGTAAGGAAAAATGACTACAACACAACAGCCAGAAAATAAAAATCAGCCGAATCGTACTGTACCAGAGTTAGTGGAGTATATCCAAGCTTTGACGACAGAAATTCAAGAATTGTATTGTTTAGATGAAATACCTTGGGTAGTAGGCTATTCAGGTGGAAAAGACAGCACTGCTACTTTACAGCTTATTTGGAATGCAATTTCTGGACTTCCAGCGGAAAAAAGAACTAAACCAATTCATGTAATTACAACAGATACAGGGGTAGAAAATCCCTATGTTTCTGCTTGGGTAAAAAGTTCATTAAAACAAATGGAAGTAGCGGCTGAAGAGCAAAAAATGCCAATACAACCTCATTTACTACAACCAGAAACTAAACAAACATATTGGGCAGGTTTAATTGGTAAAGGCTACCCAGCGCCACGCAATAAATTCCGCTGGTGTACTGGACGGCTAAAAATTGAGCCTTCTAATCTTTTTATTCGTGACGTTGTGAGAGCTAATGGTGAAACAATTGTTATTTTAGGAACTCGCAAGACTGAAAGCATAACTCGCGGTTTGATTATGATAAAACGTGAAATAGGTCGAGTCAGAGAGCGCCTTTGTCCTCATCCTAATTTAATAAATTCTTTACTTTACACACCTATTGAAGATTGGCGAACTGATGAAGTTTGGATGTATTTAATGCAGTTTTCAAATCCTTGGGGATATAGCAATAAAGATTTATTTACTATGTATAGAGGTGCAACAGCAGATAATGAATGTCCTTTAGTTGTTGATACTTCTACTCCTAGCTGTGGTAGTTCTCGCTTTGGTTGCTGGGTTTGTACATTAGTTAATAGTGATAAATCTATGCAAGCAATGATTCAAAATGATGAAGAAAAAGAATGGTTACAACCATTAGTTGATTTTCGTGCTGAATTAGATGTTGACCGTGACCGCGAAAAAAGAGATTTTCGTCGGTTACGGGGAGAAGTTCAATTATTTGAACGTAATGTAAATGGTGAAACATCTGTTGAACCTATACATGGTCCCTATACCAAATATTGGCGAGAATATTGGCTAAGAAAATTATTAACAGCGCAAACAGAAATGCGTCGAAATGCGCCAGAAAATATGCGTGATCTTACTCTTATTTCTCAAGCTGAATTAAGTGAGATTCGCCGAATCTGGTTAGAAGAAAAACACGAATTTGATGATAGCTTACCCCGAATATATGAAGAAGTCACAGGAGAAGTATTTAAAGATCCTCGTCCTGGTGCAGATCAAAGCATACTTGGTAGTGACGAATGGGGAGTATTAGAAGAAATTTGTGAAGGTGACGGAATGCACCTAGAATTAATGGCCAGACTATTAGATACAGAAAGACAATTCAAGAAAAAAACTCGCCGTGTGGGTATCTACGAAAGCCTAGAAAAATGCTTTGATACAAGTTCCCGTTCACCAGAACAAGCGATCGCAAATGCCCATTTAAAACGGGATTTAAGACAAGCAGCATTAGAAGGAGATGTTGCCACAATTCGGGAAAAATTCAAACAATTAAGTTTAGGAGATACCGCCGAAAAACAAGAGACTAAACCACAAACTTGGGCTAACTTCAAATATGCACAAAAGAACCCAGATGATAACCCAGACCAATAGAATATCCTCCCCACCCTCGTTCCTAGCCTCTGGCTGGGAATGCCAATCTTGAGGTTTTACCTCAACTCATTATAACCGAGGCAGAGCCTCTTGACAGCATTCCCTGTCAGAGACAGGGAACGAGATAAATATCTCCCTTCTCTCTTTCTCTGTGTCCTCTGTGCCTCTGTGGTTCGTTTAAAAAAACTAGAATACCCAACCCAAAAACCCATGATCTTCCTAGAATTAGTCCTGCAAAACTTCGGTCCTTATGCTGGTAAACAAATCATCAACCTCAACCCCCAAATTGACGAAGACAACACCCGCCCAATTATTTTATTAGGGGGAATGAATGGCGGCGGAAAAACCACCCTTATGGATGCCATTCGCCTAGCATTATATGGACAACGCGCCCAATGTTCAACCAGGGGAAATTTGAGTTATAGTGATTTTCTCACCCAATGCGTGAATAGTAAAAGTACCCCCACAGAAAAAACCAGAATAGAATTAGTTTTTGAACATATCGAAGAAGATAGACCAATAAAATATCGGGTTGTGCGGACTTGGGAAAAAAATCCTAAAGATGGAAAAGACCATTTAGGAATATTAGGAGATGATGAAACATGGCCAATTGATTCATTAGTAAATATTTGGGATGAATATATAGAAAATATTTTACCTTTAGGTATTTCTAATTTATTTCTCTTTGACGGTGAACAAGTTAAAGAACTTGCAGAACAGGAAATACCCCCGCCCATAGTTGTAGATGCGATTAACGGACTTTTGGGTTTAGAATTAGCCGATAAATTAGCAATTGATTTAGAAATATTAGTAAATCGTAAAAGACGAGAATTTGCAGATACTAAAGATTTAGCAAAATTAGAAGTAATTGAAACCCGAATCCATGAAAAACAGGAAGAATACAAAAACAATCAGATAAAACTAGCAGATATAAATACTCAAGTTACAGAATTAGAAAAAGTTCATGAAGAGGCTTTAGACAGATTTGTGAATGAAGGTGGTAAAATTGCTGCTGAACGTAGTCAGTTAGAACAACAAAAGGAAGAGAAAATTAAAGTTGCTAATAACGTTCGTGAATCTTTGTGTGAACTAGCTGCTGATGTTTTACCTTTAGCCTTAATTAGTCCTTTATTATCTCAAGTGCAAAGACAGGGAGAAAAAGAACTGAAAACTCAACAAATTCAATTAGCGAAAGATGTCTTAATTGCTAGAGATGAAAGATTACTAAATTGGCTACAACAATTAAATCTGGAAAATAATAAAGTTACTAATATTCAATCTTTTTTAGCTGAAGATATCAATAACTTATATACTAATAACTTATCAACAGAAAATACTTGGTTAAATGGAGATGAAGAAAGTTTAAGTTTACTTGACAATATAACCTATCGTTTACAAGTTTCCCAAAATAACGCCCAAAAGCAATTAGATGAATTAACTAATTATGAAGAAGAAATCCTCACCTTAGAAAGACAAGTACAAACTGCGGCTGCACCCGAAGAATATACAAAACTACAAAAAGCAGTAAAAGAAGCACAAACTGAATTTAATAAAATTAAATCTCAGTCAGACATAATGACTCAAAAACTGATAGAATTAGATACAGAAACCAAAAAATTGAGACAAGAACTAAATGAATATACTGTACAAAATATCAAATATCAAAATAGTGAACATATTATTGATTCTGCATTAAAAGTTCAACAAACATTAAAAGTATTTCGAGAAAGATTGACTTTGAGAAAATTAAATAAATTAGAAGAAGAAGTCAAAAACTGTTTTCTATATTTATTACACAAATCAGACTTAGTACATCGCATAGCTATTGATAGTAAAACCTTCGGCTTATCATTATATGATTTAAACGGAAAACAAGTCCCCAAACATCGGCTTTCCGCCGGTGAAAAACAACTATTAGCGATCGCATTTTTGTGGGGATTAGCCAAAGTATCAGGAAGACGCTTACCCATAGCCATAGACACCCCATTAGGAAGACTAGACTCCTCCCACCGAAACAACCTAGTAGAAAGATACTTTCCCTCAGCCAGCCATCAAGTAATCCTCCTTTCCACCGACACCGAAATTGGCAAAAAAGAATACCAAAACCTCCAAGAAACCGAAGCCATAGCCCGCGAATACCTACTCCAATATAACTCCAACAAAAGAGAAACCACAATAAAACCTGGTTATTTTTGGTGATTGGTGATTGGTGATTGGTGATTGGTGATTGGTGATTGGTAATTGGTGATTGGTGATTGGTGATTGGTAATTGGTTGAAATAAAATTTATGGGAAGACCGGATTTTGAAGAGTTACAAGTTTATAAGTTATCAGAAAAATTAGCAAATGAAATTTGGAAAGTAGTTATGGGATGGGATAATTTTGCTAAAGATACTATTGGTAAGCAGATTGTTCGTTCAGCAGATAGCATTGGAGCAAATATAGCAGAAGGTAGAGGACGTTACAATATTCAAGACAATAAACGCTTTATTAAAATTGCTAGAGGTTCTCTAAATGAAACAATTCATTGGATGCGACTTGCTTATGTTCGTAAATTATTAACAGTTGAACAAGTAAATATTCTCAAACCGTTAATAGAGGAACTTTCACCCAAATTAAATGCTTACTTAAACTCATTGGGAACTGGAAATAGTAACAAATAGGTTTTCCTCACCAATCACCAATCACCAATCACCAATCACCAATTACCAAAATGGAATCACCAATAGAAAGAATCAAACTTTCCCAAACAGCCAAAGAACAACTCCTCAAACTCAAACGCAGCACCAAAATTGAACAATGGAACATATTATGTCGGTGGGCGTTTTGTCGTTCCCTCGCAGAAGCCGCCGCACCTTCCCCCGTACCTATCCCCCAAGATAGCAACGTCGAAATGACATGGCGGGTTTTTGGGGGAGAAATGTCCGATATTTTACTTTTAGCCCTCAAACAACGCTGCTACAACGACGGCTTAGATACAGATAGAGAAACCCTAATTACGCAATTTCGCTTACATTTACATCGGGGTATTGGTTACTTAGCCGGAAATCAGAATATTAAGAAAGTTGAAGATATAATTGAACAGGCTACAAAGAACGTAAAATCCTGATTTTGCACCGTCTAGTAGAAATGACAAGATAACTCTTATGAAAGAAATTCAAGCACTCAGACAGGCCTTCCAAAGCCAGAAAATGGGTGCTTTATTATTACTAGGTTTTGCATCAGGTTTACCACTATTCCTGACGAGTAGAACCCTACAACTATGGATGCAAGATGCCAAAGTTGATATTGCCAAAATCACCTTATTTGGGTTATTAAGTTTACCCTATTCCTTAAAATTCCTGTGGTCGCCCCTATTAGATAGATTTACACCACCATTGCTAGGTGGCAGACGCGGATGGTTAATTATTACCCAAATTGGGTTAGTATTAGCGATCGCTGCCCTTGCCCTTCAACAACCAGCCCAAAGCGAACAAGTATTACAAATCCTCGCCATCAACTGCCTGATTATTACCTTCCTCAGCGCCACCCAGGACATCGCTGGTGATGCCTACCGTACCGACATTTTAAACCCCCTAGAGGCGCAAACAGGGGCATCTGTGTGGGTATTAGGCTACCGGATCGCCCTATTTATTACCAGTTCCCTCGCCTTAGTGTTAGCAGATTATCTACCTTGGAATGTCGTATATTTGCTCATGGCAGTGATTATGGCGGGAAGTATATTTACTACTTTGTGGTCGCCCGCAGAACACAAACTACAAAATAAAACACAACTAGCCCCCATTTCTGGAAAAGACGTGATTTTTATAGTCATGATCACGTTACTAGTAGCAGGGTTAATAGCTGGCGTTTTTGTCGGCTTCATTCCCCAACCTGTATTTTATTGGTTATTAGCAGGATTATTAGTAGCTTGGATAACTGCATCCGTATTATTACCAAACTCCCTACTAAATGAAGTTAGCGAAGATAGTCCGCCTGAAAACTTACAAACAGCTATTTTCCTACCCTTTAAAGAATTTTTTCACCGCTTTGGCATCAAACAAGCCAGCTTAACACTCAGTTTTATTCTCCTCTATAAACTAGGTGATTCCCTCGTCGGCATTACAGCCAACTTATTTTTACGAGAAATAGACTTTACAAAAACCGAAATCGGCGCAATCCAAGCCGGAATGGGATTTATTGCCACCACCGTCGGCGTATTAGCTGGGGGTGTGATCATGACCAAAATTAACTTAAATCGCAGTTTGTGGGTATTTGGAGCGCTGCAATTACTCAGTAACTTGGGTTATTATGCCCTAGCTGTGGCTAATAAAAAAGATTATTCCCTACTAGTCATCGCCGTAAACATCGAAAACTTCTCTGCTGGATTAGTCACAGTCGCTACAGTTGCCTTTTTAATGAGTCTCTGTAACCACCGATTCACAACCACCCAGTTTGCTTTATTCTCCAGCCTCATGGCCATCAGTCGAGACGTACTTTCCGCCCCCGCAGGTAGTTGGGCTACAGCCACAGGTTGGCCGACATTTTTCTTACTCTCTCTTGTAGCGGCGTTACCTGGTTTGCTACTATTACCTATGGTTGCCCCTTGGCATCCCAAGGTATTAGCAGCCACCAGACCAGGACTAGAAGAAGATATATGGGAACACAAGTAGTTATTATTGTCGGTACATTAGTTCTAATAGTTACAGGTCTATTACTGGGCTATGTCCTCTCACAATTAGTTCTGCAAAATCTGGCTTTTAGTTTCCTCACACTCCTGGGAACTATCAGCCTGATCCTAATTTTTGGGACACTTTATTACGTCCTATTTTGGCAACTGCGACGCGAACCCCTGCAAGCACTCAATCCCAGCATCCCCAACCAACCAGATGAAGAAGTGACCGGCAACTACCTCAAAAATCGCCTCATCGCTAGATTATCTGGGGACGTAGCGGCAGCGGAAAGACTAATTGAACAAGCCAAACAAAACGTTCCGGGAATGCCCGAAAATTGGTACTGTGAAAAAGTCTTAAATGAATTAGACCAGGATCAGCCTTAATATTACGGCAGAAAAAGACAAATTCATTTTGCTTAGTGCAAGTTGGCTAATTTATTGTTGAGAATTCGCTAGAATTAATACTGTTGCTATTTATTCATAAACAAAAACATGGCTATTTTTCGTCAATATATTGCCCCTTTGATTGCAGTGTTGATATTTACCCTGGCTTTGGTAGCAGTCAGCGCTCGCATCTTTTTACCCTCGGATATGGTAGCTCCCGCTCCCATTGGCATGATCATTAGGTAATTGAGGCATAAGTCTATTTTGAATTTCATTCCCGGCTATTCTCTTCGCCAAGGTTCTACCCTCGATAAAGCCCTCTTGGTCAAGTTCATGCAGCGCACTTACCAAGAACAATTCCCTGATCAAGACTTTTCCCACTTAGCACATACAGTTGAGCAATACTTCTGTCGTGATACCCCCCTATGGTGGGTCTATAAAGAGGTAGGGGCGGTGGGGGAGGTAGGGGCGGTGGGGGAGGTAGGGGAGGTAGGGGCGGTGGGGGAGGAAATTCTTCACCAATTACCAATCACCGATTACCAATCACCCGTAGCTTGTTTATGGGTGGGGAATGCTATAGATCAGGTTAGTGGCGATCGCCATCCGCACATCTTTCTCCTGTACGTCATCCCAGAATATAGGCGCAAAGGCATTGGTAAAGGATTAATGGCTTATGTAGAAAATTGGGCTACACAAAAACGCGATGTCTCCGGCAAGCCCAGCTATCGCCAAATCGGACTACAAGTATTTCTCTCCAACACACCCGCATTAAATCTTTATCATCAACTTGGTTATCAAGAACAATCCCTCTGGATGGTAAAATCACTCTAATTAGGGAACAGGGAACAGGTTACAGTTGAATAATTATGTACGACGAATACGAATTAAGCCTACTCGATGCTGAAGTTGAGCTAGAAAGCCCATTAGATAAAATAGAACCACTTACTGATGAGTCAGAAGTGGAAAAACCTGATGCGGAATTAATGCTGGTACTCTTAGAAAACACCCAGCCTCAACAACGGATGTTAGCAGCGCGTGCTTTTTGTGATATTCAAGATGAACGAGCAACACCTCATCTTATCCATCTTTTAACAGATAATTGTCCCCTAGTGCGAGTTAGTGCTGCTTATGGTATCGGACGTAACCCAGCCAAAGAAGCCGTAGAACCATTAATTATGCAACTCAACCGCGATTTTAATGGTTATGTTCGCAAAGGCATAGTCTGGGCTTTAGGTAATTGCCGCGATCGCCGTTCCTTAGCACCCCTCACTAATGCCCTGAGAACCGATATTCCCGCCGTCCGTCTCTGGGCAGCCAGCGCCCTAGCACAGATGACAGAAGTAGGTTATGAAGCCATCGTCGGCGCAATTCCCGCCCTAATTGAAGCCTTAGTTACAGACCCCATCGCCGCTGTACGAAGTAACTCCGCTTGGACAATTGGCCAGCTTTGTAAAGAACTACCATCTAACGTCGTCTATGCCACAGCTATAGACGCATTAATCCAAGCTTTTGCCGAAGATAAAGACTTAGGAGTGAGAGCAGACACCAAAGCCTCACTACTGGGCGTAGGAGATCCTCGTGGTTTACAATTAATCGAAACCCTAGAACAAGAAGGATGGTTTTAGCTTAAATACCATTCCTTTGACGCATATTTAATCTTCTTTCGCCAAAACGGATGAGTCGTTCAATAGCCAGAAGACGGTTTTCCCAAACTTTAACTTGATAGAGATTGGCTTGATTTTTCCCCGGTATCTGTGAAAATTGCAATTGAACCTGGTTGAGGGCTTTTCTGGCTGTAATTAAATTAAGAGCAGACGGTACAGATGCCAGTTGATTCAACGCATCTTTTAACTCCTGATCTAATTTCTCAAACTCAGTATTGGTGATTGCAGACTTATGTAACTGACTATTTTTTTCCACCACGCGCCATTCTCTCTGCAAAGCTGCATAACGAAACGCCGCCGTGCGAAAAGGTTGACGCTGGGGTATAGGTTCGTTTTTAATTCCTTGGGTACTATTAAATATTTGTTCTAGTTCAGGATGAAAATTTTCCGCTGCAAACAACGCATAACCGTTCACTGGCAAGTCTCGCAAAAGTTGCAATTGATCAAATGCACCCATAGTTGGTAATGACTTCAGACGGATTCCTGGAACTAATAGGGTAGCACCTAATTTTGTAGAAGTAATCCACGGTTGAGCTAATCCTTGAAACCGAGGTGTATCCAAAGCATAGGTCATCGGCACAATTAAATCTATATCTCCTCTTCTTGCCCATACTTCCCAATGTTGCTGAATTTTTTCTACGCGTTCATATTCTGGTAAGGGAAAAACAGCTACTGACAAAATCAGGGTGTTTCGTTTTTGTCGCAAGGTCTGTGATAATTCAGCCACAAAGCTATCCACCTTTTGGGTGCGGAATGCTGTCCATTGTTGCCACAAATCCCGTTGACTGGGAGAAATATCCAAGGGGTCAATACCAGTCTGCTGTTTAAATTGCTCCCTTGCAGCTTTACCATAACCATAGCTACGACCAACAAGAGAGTCTTGAAAAGGATAACGAATATAATCCAAATGAATACCATCTACTTGATAGCGAGTAACAATTTCGGTATATAATTTAGTTAAATATTCTCTTACCTGGGGATTAGCTGGATCTAAAAAAGGTTTAGTTTGACCAATGGGAATAATATTACCTCGATTGTCATAATTAGCCCAATCGGGATTTGCGGCTAATACTGGTCCCAAATAATCAGGACTAACATTAATAATTTCATTATGACGGTTATTTCCAGCGGCGAATACCCACACCCAAGCGTGCAATTCCATTCCCCGTGCATGAGCTAGTTTCACCGCACTCTCTAGGGGGTCCCAGTCACGAATCAGGGGGTTTTGTTGAGGTGCTACCTGACTAGGATAAATGGGATAACTGGCATTGACGGTTTCCAAAAAAATGGTATTAATTCCGGCTTTTGCTAGTTTATCAAAAATTTTGGCTAATTCGACTTCATTGCCGGCTTTGACAATAGTGCCTCTATCTAACCACATTGCCCGAATTTCTGGTTGTGCTAATCGTTGATTGACGGGAAATTGCTGCCATAGATTTGCTTTAGCTTGTAACCATTTCTGTCTAACTGTTACATAGTTTTTTTGTTGAATTAATAAGGGGATACTTTTAACTGTTTCTCTCGCTTGTACTAATGTTTCTGCTAAGTTTGATGCTGATGTTTCTGGGTGGGAAGATGCTGTTTTGATTGATTCTGCTTTTTCCAGTGGGGAATTAGTGCCACTATTGTTGATATTTTTGGCAGAATTATAAGCTAATGCTGCTATATGGGTACTTTCTAATCTACCAATCAGATTTTCTAATTCTTTTTGCAGGGCTATACCTTCTTTTTGATCAATCGGCTGATTAGAATTAGGTATAACATCTAAGCGGACATTTTCTTCTAGTTGATTAATTGGATCAATAAAATTTTCATTAGTAATTTTAGAAACTACTAATGATCCTGTATTTTTTGGATTTGGTTGTAATTGGGAAGTAACAGTTATTTTTGTAGCAGGTTTTAGCCGGGAAATAACTGTGGTTTTTTTAGCAATCTTTTTAGCAGGTTTTACATGAGAATTAATAGTGGTTTTTTTAAGAGGTTTGGATTGGGAGGTAAGGGTGCTTTTTTTGAAGATTTTTTTGGTGGGTTTTAACTTGGAGGTAGCAATGGGTTTTTTGGGAATTTTTTTAGGAGGTGGGGATTCGGAAACAATCGGTAATTTTTCTAGAATTTGCGGTTGCGTGGGTTCAGTAGCTATTGTTGGCTGACAGTTTGAAGCAGGATTTGTAAGTTTACTTTTGCTATTAACTGGTAATCTTAAATAACGATTTAAGGATGCTTTTAACCAAGCAATGTCTAATCCTACAGATGTATCTTTTCCCCAATACCAACCTAATAAGGTAGATTTTTCAGTTGTTAATATTGCTGGTGGATGATCTTGGGAGTCCCAACTTACAGGAGTTTGACTAGTAGAATTATTAGGAATAATCACACCACCTCGAATTGCACCAAATAATTCTTTTTGATTTATCCAATCAGGAATATTCGTATTTGTGGGTTGCAAATTTTCAATGGTGTTGAAGCTAAATCCCCAATAACCTCCTAGAAGTTTTCGTAATAATTGACGAACTCCTGGTGTGGATAAATTACCCACTGGTCCACTAGCTATTAAATATCCACCTTGACTTACCCATTGATCTAAGGCGATCGCCTGTTCCGTTGTCAATACCTCTACATTGGGCAAAAATAATACCGATGGTTTACCCCAATCAGTCTTATCTTTAACTTGACTCAGCGGAATCACACAATATTTCACATTTAGCTTCTGTAAGCGGTTGCTAATTCTTTGCCATTCTTCAGGATTATTCTGGCTATTAACTACACTGAATACAGGAGAATCATTAATAGCTTTTACAGGCAATACTCCCCAGATATTAAACAGGAACAAGTTAATATTTAAAATAACGAATCCGACTGTCTTTTTATTCATTAGTCAGTTGTCAGTTGTTATACTCAACACGGCTTATTCATTTGATTCGGTGGGTAAGGGTTTAGCAGTGCTAAACCCCTACAAATCTAGGTTTTTCGTAATTTCGTAAAAGTCCATGTCCTAACCGTGTTTAGTATAAGTAGGTTGGCGTTGAAAATTATCGTTATAGCAAGGCAAGAGGCAAGAGGCAAGAGTAAAGAAGTTTTCAGCGATTTTACGTTTCTTTACACAGTTTGGTTTTATTGTGTTCACCTACTTAGTTGTTAGTTGCTAAGGATAGGAAAGAATTTTGTTAATTATTAGTCCGCTTGAAGACAAGTATTGATTAATTCCTCAACTCCCGCTACAGGGAAAATACTGACATTTAATTTTTGAGATACTTCTGCAACCGTCATATCATCTAAAAATACCAATTCTCCATGCTTCAGCATGACGCTAGGTAATAAAATTCCCTCTCCTAAATCTTGCCCTTTTAAGTTTAAAAGTAAATCATGTCCGGTTAATAAACCAGTCACACTGATACTTTGTCCCCAATAATCGCTAGATAAAGCTCGCATATTCACTTCTAAACCCGTGACAGTATTTAACTGTTCTACCAAGGGTTGAAATGCTGTTTCCACTGCATTACCGACAACCCAAGTTAATCTGCGTTGATTGGTAATTTTTGGTGGTAATAACTCAGTTGCAGTTTGGGTAAACTGTTTAATAAATAAGCGAATTGAACCTACACCATTATCAATTTGCGGATATTCTTCATATTCAGCTTCAGTAGGTAATTCCTCCCCAGCAATTAAAAACCATTCATCAGCTAACCAGACGACACTAGAATTATATTCTTGGCGAAATTCCTGGGAGAGTAATTTAACTTGATAGATTACCTCTTGGGCTTTTTCCCGCGTCACAGGTATGAGTTCATCTTCCTGGGGACGAAACCGCGTCAAACCCACCGGGACAACTGCTATTGATGCTACCGTTGGTAATTCTCCAGTATGAAAAGATGTTAAATCCCGCAATGTCCTCTCTAAATGTTCACCATCATTTATACCAGGACAGACAACAACTTGAGCATGAATTTGCAATCTTCGTTTTTGAAACCATTTAATTTGTGATAATATTTCCCCGGCACGATTATTTTTTAAAAGTCTAATTCTCACATCTGGTTCCGTGGAATGCACGGAAACATAGAGAGGTGATAACCGCATTTGTTCAATTCTTTGCCATTCTCTCGCGGTTAAATTCGTTAAAGTTAGATAAGAACCATATAAAAAGCTTAGGCGATAATCATCATCTTTTAAATATAAACTAGTTCGTTTTCCTGGTGGTTGTTGATCAATAAAGCAAAAGGGACAACGGTTATTGCACTGAATCAACCCATCAAATAAAGCTGTAGCAAATTCCAGTCCTAAATCATCATCATAATCCTTTTCAATTTCGACATGATGGGTTTTCCCCGTCGCATCTAAAACTTCTAATTCGAGAATTTCATCAGCACATAAAAATTGATAATCAATTAAATCACGGGGTTGTGTGCCATTAATAGCCACAATCGCATCACCGGCTGTAAAGCCAATTTCCTCCGCAATTGAGTCAGGTAGCACCTTGGTAATTTTCGCAGGTTGAATGGTAGTCATTAGTCAGTTGTCAGTTCTCAGTTCTCAGTTCTCAGTTGTCAGGAAAGGTTGGAGGACAGAAGGAATTTATTTGGAAGTCCCTTGTCCCCTATTTTCCAGATTTCAACTACTCTAACTATTTTTTAACATTCCCGCAGCGATCGCACTTAATATTGTTGCTCCAAATGCCAACCGATACCAAACAAATATCCAAGTATTCTTGGTTTGCAGATAACGCAACAGCCAAGCAATAGAGATATAAGAAAAAACAAACGCAGATAATGTCCCTACACCTACCACAACCAGGTCAATTTTCCCCAGTGCCTCCTTCAAAAACTGATACACAGTAGCAAGTGTTAAAGTCGGAATACCTAAAAGAAAAGAAAATCTAGCGGCTGTTTGCCTTTCTAAGCCGAGAAACAAGGCTGTAGTTAAAGTTGAACCCGAACGAGACGCACCAGGGGCTAAAGCCATCATTTGTCCGATCCCAATCAACAAACCATCACGAATTGTTAGGGTGCTAAAATCTCGCTTATGACTGCCCAGTTTTTCCGATGCACCTAATAACAGCGACATAACAATTGATACTATTGCAATAGAAGTCATACTGTTAATAGCTGAATCTTCGCTATTTAATGCTTTTTTCAGGACAAATCCGCCGATTACAGCAGGTAAAGTTCCTATAGCTATGCCTACTAACAATTTCCATTCTTCCTGTTCCCAGTCTTTTTGTTGAAAAGCCTTGAAACCTCCAGTTAATATCTGTTTAATATCTGTCCAAAAATAAATTAATACCGCTATGACACTACCAAATTGAATTGTTGCCAGAAAAGCTTTTGAACTCAATTCCTGCCAATGAAAAACCTTGGTAAACACCTCTAAATGAGCCGTACTGCTAATGGGTAAAAACTCTGTAATCCCTTGAACTATACCCAAAATAAAAGCCTGAAAAATTAACTGAATCAGATTCCCTTCCGGTACTCCTACCTGTAACAGTTGCCATGATAGTAAATTTATACTATTCACTTCTAAGATTGTTGTCATTAACAAAACTCCCAAAATCAATGCGTAATTCTAGCAAACTATCCAACTTTACTTGGTTGTTGTCAGTCTGTTTAGACAAAATCTTATCAGCGCAGTAAGTAGGTTGGCGTTGAAAATTGTCGTTATGGCAAGGCAAAAGGCAAGAGGCAAGAGTGAAGAAGTTTTCAGCGATTTTACGTTTCTTTACACAGTTTGGTTTTATTGTGTTCACCTACTTAACTCTTAAATAAACCATGCACCCAAATTACTTGTTTATCTCAGATTTTAACCATATTTTCAAATCATTAATATCTGTAAAATCTAATAATGTTTCTCCTAGCCTTTCTAATTGTTCTATGTTCAAACTTTTGATATTTTGAGTATAACTATCTTCCAGCTTTCCAAACCGTTTAGATAATATCCTTAGCAATAGGTTTGTTGCTGCATCTTTTTTACCTTCCTGTCTGCCTTCCTGTCTGCCTTCCTGTCTGCCTTCCTGTCTGCCTTCCTGTCTGCCTTCCTGTCTGCCTTCCTGTCTGCCTTCCTGTATCCCTTCCTGCTTTGCTTCTTGATATACCCGTGTTTGCTTAATATCACTCACTAAAAACATTGCTTCTATCTCCTGACGGCTTAATTGTGAAAATTTGGACAATAAAACAGTCTCCAACAACTCTATAATACCTTGTTTTTCTCTGTCATTATCAATCTCCGTCTTAGTTCTTGCCATAAGGGTTTTAACTAATTCCAGTGCTTGTGCTTCCTTACTAACAATTAACTCAATTAACCCCATACCAATTGAACCCGGTGGTAATTCATCTAAATAAATTCGTTTAATTCTCCCACTATTAATCAATTCTTGTTGATAAGCAGTCAATTCTCCCACATCTAAACTCCGTTTCGGAAATAAAGCTACGGCTTGCCAATCTTGTACAGGTTTGAATTGATTGAGATAAATGTTGATTTCGGCGATTAATTCCCAGTAAAAATCTGGTTTTTGTTGAAATTGCACTTCCACAAAATAGATGGGTTTCTTCACACTATCTGCTGTGAAAATTCCATCAAATCGAAATGCTTTTTCTTTCACTTCCACAGAAGTAAATTTATAATCTGTGGCATTTTCTGTAGGTTCTCCCAGGATTTCAAATAATAGGGTGTGGAAAGTGAGGAAGATTTGGTAGAATATCGTGTCTGTGTGCATTATTCCTGATTTTAATATTTCTTATATTACAAAAAAAAGGGAACAGGGAACAGGGAACGGGGGAAAGAGGGAATATTTTGCCATAATATTCAAAATATGGCTCATTTCTTATACATGGCAAGCTTTATGAGATTTTTTGTTCAGATTTTGCATATTATGTACTGGCGTTGCTGATTAAGGGTATGAATTTTAGTCTCACGCAAAGGCGCAATCACGCTTCGTGATCTCGAAGAGTAGACGCACTGAGGTTTGAGTTTTAAAGGTTCAATTTGGGAATTTCATACCTCAATATGGCTACGCCTATGTACTCAAGAGCCTAAAAAACTAAAGTTTCAGAGTTTAGATCTTCAGTCAAAAAAGAGATGTTTTTACAAGATGCGTAGCAGGAAAAAAACAGTATCATTATTTCAATCTCATGTTTTTAAACATGAGTTTTTTCTGTTCCCTGTTTCCTGTTCCCTGTTAAGAGTTCCCTGCCCTCACAGACAACTTTTATGGCTTACGCTACGCTATCAGCAAACCGTAAGATACAAGATAACGTCTTGGTATTTTGGCTATGAAGACAAATATGATTTTTTTATTTCCCTAGTTCTGGAATTTATATGGGAAATAATTATCTTGATAAATAAAAGCCTTATATATAGGCGCACACTTCCCCTACTTTAACATAAGTATAGCAAAAACTCGGAACACTGTCAAGCCCCCTAGCTGAAATCACCAAAAATCGTTTGATTATTGATAAAATTCTCATTATTATTGAGAATAGACCCTCAATAATTGAGAAAGTCCTTTTTTACTAGAATCCTATACAAATAACTTATAATTCAATCACAAAATTCGCAATTTCTCTGATTAATCTGGTCATTTATCAATACCAAGTCACCAAAGTGATCACTTCTGAAAACTTAGCCAAGGTCATGGTCATATTCCTTTGCCGATTGAGTGCATACCTCTATAAATATCATGTATAATCAAGATGCCCCCCTGGGGGATTTTCAGTTATGATATTGTGAAATAAGTAAAGTTTAGTAACAAATATTAAAAACTTTGATTAATCATACATTCTCTGCCTACACAGCTACTAACCCCACTGTAGATATCAATCACAGCCTGAAAAATCATCATTTACCAAATTTTCTATCTTCCCGACAAAATTGGTTAATATTTTTAGCATCAGTATTCTTAGTATCAGTACCAGTGTTCATAGAAGCTCCATTGGTGCGATCTTCTCCCATTCTTAGCGTATTATTGACAGGCTTTTGGGTGTGGTTCAGTATTAAATTAATGTCACGTCCCCAAACCTACCTGTGGGGAGATTTACTCTTTGGCTTTAGCTGGACTTGGTTAACAGGAGCGATTTATTGGGGTTGGTTAAGATATGAACCAATCTGGCATATACCAATAGAAGCATTAGGATTACCTTTTGCTGTGTGGTGTTTAGCGAAAAATTGGGGTAAGGTTGGCAATTGGTTTTACCTGGGTTCTTTACTAGGAACAGTTTTAACCGATATTTATTTTTATTTGGTGGATTTAATGCCTTATTGGCGACAAATTATGAGAACAGATCCATCAGGTGCTTCACAAATCTTACAGAATGCCCTAGCACAAGTCCAAACCCCTTGGGGAGAAGGCTGGGCAGTCATTCTTGCCCTGATGCTGATGACAGTAGGAACAGTCTCTTTACTCCATAAGCAATCCCATTGGTATGCCTTTGGGGGGGCGGTTTTGAGTACAATTCTAGTAGACAGTCTCTTCTTGTTAGCAGCAGTCCTGGCGTGAAATTCCCATCAATTCAGGTAAACACCGAAAAATGGGCGCAGAGGTGCTATGAGGTCAGATTTTTGGCAAAAGTCAAATCAAACCAAATAGTCGTAAATATTATGGATATTGATACGCTGTATATTAGTTTTTGATGACTGTTGTGCAAGCTCTCAAGCTTAAACCATGAAGAAGCTAGGATCAAGTTAGAAAAGAAACTGCTCTAACACCCTTAAAATTCCGGCTTATGCCCTACAGTTCATAGCTTTTGGCTGCAAAATTTTATTATTCCTGGAAAAAAAGAGGTAAAAATCGTGAAAGGATTGGTGCGTTTATTTACTGTGTTTACATTGTTGCTAGGTTGCTGGGGAATACTGGGAACTACCCAGACAGCCCAAGCTGTTAGTTTCAATAGCTTTCTGGGAAATCAAGTTCCAGTTTTAGCGATCGCTCGTCAAAATAGAGCAGATCAGAAGCTAGGAACAGAGTTTGGTAAGAAAATTGATTTGAACAATACCAATATGCGGGCTTTCCAACAATATCCAGGACTTTATCCCACATTGGCTAAGAAGATTGTCGCTAATGCTCCCTACGAAAAAGTAGAAGATGTATTAAATCTGCCAGGATTGACCGATAGCCAAAAAGAACGTTTGCAAGCTAACTTGGATAATTTCACCGTGACAGAATTGGAGCCTAACTTCAACGAAGGCGACGATCGCATTAACAACGGTATCTACAGATAACTAAGGATTGGGGATTGGGGACTGGGGACTGGGGACTGGGAATTGAAAACATATTCCCAATTACCCATACCCGAAGTTTAGATTTTAAATTTTGGGCTGTAAATCCCAAAAATCATCCAAATCACAAAAATCATAGTTAGCCCTTGTTCCCTATTCCTGGCTGTAAATCCCAAAAATCATCCAAATCACAAAAATCATAGTTATACCTTGCCCGATATAAATATTCCTAACCAATTCGATGTTTTAGTAGTCGGTGCCGGTGCAGCAGGACTATATACAGCCCTATGTCTACCCACATCCTTACGAGTCGGCTTAATTACTAAAGAAACAGTCTCACTCTCTGCCAGTGATTGGGCGCAAGGTGGCATAGCCGCAGCTGTAGCCCCAGAAGATTCGCCAAAACTGCATATTGAAGACACATTAAAAGCAGGGGCTGGTTTATGTGATATCGCCGCTGTCAAATTCCTAGCCGAACAAGCCCCCAGTTGTATTCAGTCCCTGGTTGACCTGGGCGTAGCTTTTGATCGTCATGACAGTAACTTAGCTTTAACCCTAGAAGCAGCCCATTCTCGTCCTCGCGTGCTTCATGCAGCCGATACTACTGGTAGAGAAGTTACCACCACCCTGACAGATCAAGTCCTACGTCGTCAAAATATCAAAGTAATTCAGCAAGCTTTAGCTCTGAGTTTATGGATAGAACCCCAAACCGGTCAATGTTTGGGAACTAGCCTATTTTATCAAGGGAAAATTACCTGGATTAGAGCCGGGGCTGTGATTTTAGCTACAGGTGGCGGTGGTCAAGTATTTGCCCAAACTACTAACCCAGCGGTAAGTACAGGTGATGGTGTGGCCATTGCTTGGCGGGCAGGGGCAATTCTCCGTGATTTAGAATTTGTCCAATTTCATCCCACAGCCCTCAGCAAACCAGGACGTTTTCTCATTAGTGAAGCTGTGCGTGGAGAAGGGGCGCATTTGGTGGATGACACCGGGCGACGTTTTGCCTTTGATTACCACCCAGCAGGGGAACTAGCACCCCGTGATGTGGTCAGTCGAGCTATTTTCAGTCATTTACAAAAAACGGCTGCTGACCCGGCTACAGCGAATGTCTGGTTAGATATGCGCCCCATTCCCCCTGACAAAATTCGCCACCGTTTCCCGAATATCATCGCTGTTTGTCAACGTTGGGGGATTGATGTTTTTACTCAACCCATTCCTGTTTCTCCTGCTGCCCATTATTGGATGGGTGGTATTCTCACAGATGTCATGAATGCCACGAATATTCCCGGTTTATACGCCATTGGAGAAACTGCCAGTACGGGAGTACATGGTGCTAATCGTTTAGCTAGTAATTCGTTGTTGGAATGTATTGTCTTTGGGGCGCAAATGGCTAATGTTGACTATGAAAAATTGCAACTGGGAAAACAGGAATCTGCTAATATTATTGAAACTGAAAGTTTGGCAGTTAACCCATCTCTAATTGAGTGGGAAAATCAACAAAGACAATTAGCAGAAATTCGCCAAAATTTACCCCGTGTAGTTTGGCAAAGTGCAGGTATTTGTCGAGAAAAATCAAGTTTAGAAAATGCCATTTCTCAAGTTGCATCTTGGCAAGAAGACTTTGCGGCTTTATCTTTAAGTCAATTATTATTGAGTTTAAAACCAACACAATCAGTTAATTTTCAACAACCACAAATTGAAAAGGAATTGCGGCTTTGGGCGGAAACTCGTAATTTATTAGATGTGGCGGAATTAATTCTCAAAAGTGCTGTTTTTAGAACCGAAAGCCGGGGTGGACATTACCGTTTAGATTATCCCGAAACTGATCCTAATTGGCAAGTGCATACTATTGTCCAAAATCAGCAATGGGTAATGGGTAAATAACAACAGAACTAGATCCCCGACTTCTTAGAGAAGTCGGGGATCTTATGAACAACTTTAACGAAAATATTTAAAGTTTTTCGGACCTGTGTAACCAGTTATTTTTCCTAGTTCCTCTAAAGTCTGGACTCCGCTATAACTTTTACCATTAATAATCCAAGTCGGGAAACCTTCGATTTTTGCAGCTTTACATAATTCTGGTTTACCATTGGGACTATCGCCAGCGCACTCTACCTTAGAATTATCATTAATGATTTGATAAGCCTCTTTACCAAAAAGTAGCTTTTGTTCGTGACAGTGTGGACACCAATAGGCTACATATTCCTTAGCACCAGATTTGACAAGATGTTGGGCTAGGGCTATTTCGGCTGCACCAGATTTAGTGGTAATTTCCCAGCCAAATTGAGGATTTGGTTGTTCTTTAGGAGTAAAGGTAATTGCTGTTGGTTTGCCATCAGTTGATTCAGTAATGTTACCTGATGGATTTACTTGAGAATAAACTCCTAAAGTCCCAATTAGCGTCACCATTGCCACAATCACAGCCGTAAATAAAAGTTGTCCAATGTCTTCCCAATCTCTACCCATGACGGTTAACACTAACATAGTTAATGCAAACAAGGCAGAGGCAATACAGTACAGACAAACAGCTTGGAGTTGAAATGCCAGGACATACATTAAGTATCCACTGAAAACTGACATAGCGATCGCTCCCACAAACAGCAACCACCAAGTTAAATTTTCTAGTTGTTTCTGACTTTTGTGATTTTCCCCTGCGTTCAATGCTAAGGGAGCTAAAGCCAATATCAACATCCCCATGTATGCCAATAAACCAAATACAGGTAATGGTTGACCTAAAACCGTAGCCCAAGGACTAGAAAGGACATCCACACAACCTTTAACATTTTCTGGGGTAGTACAAACCGGAGTGCTACCGGTCAGCTTTTCATAGGTGAGATAACCTGTATTTAGGATACCAAAACCAGCAATAGTTGCGATCGCCGAACGCGACCATTTATGAATCCAAGGAGTAGAACGACGACGAATCATAATATTGGTAATGGGTAATGGGTAATTGGTAATGGGTAATTGGTAATTGGTAATTGGGGAATAGAATCTAAAGATCCTCCTAATCATCTAAATCAAGAAAATCAAAAGAATCATAGTTTAGACAATTTCTAATCAAGAAAATCAAAAGAATCATAGTTTAGACAATTTCTAATCAAGAGAATCAAAAGAATCATAGTTTAGACAATAGAGGTCTGCGGGCAGCTTCGACAAATTGGCTGACGCGAATCGGATCTATTGGTTGCTGAATTTGACCATGACGTTTCAGAGAACTAGAAACAATCACCCCGTCTGCGGCTTTTAACAAAGTACCCACATTTTCCCAACTTGCACCACTACCAATAAAAACAGGAGTACCAGCAGCCGCAACACTAGCTAGTTCCAAATCCTCTTGGTCAGGAGGACTACCAGTAGCCCAACCAGATAGAATTACCGCGTCAGCCAAACCTCGTTCAATAGTATCCTTAACAGCAACCGTCAAATTAGGAGAACTCAAAGGACGGGCGTGTTTGACCAAAACATCAGCAAAAATTTTCACATCAGATCCTAATTCCCGACGATATCGTAATAATTGATGAGCGTCCCCTTCAATTAAACCTTGATCCGTTGCCATCACACCCGTAAGAACATTAATTCTGACAAATTGGGCATTAACGCAACTAGCAATAGCGATCGCACTTCTACCATCATTGCGTAACACATTTAATCCCAAAGGCACAGTCACCAAATTCTGGATGCGTTGCACAACCACAGTCATAGCGCTCACAACTGCGGGGTCAACTTGATTTTTCGTAAATGGGGCATCAAAAAAATTCTCAACGATAATCCCATCTACCCCTCCACTGGCAAGGGCTGTGGCTTCTTGTTCGGCGCGGTCAATCACTGCTTTGAGACTACCTCCCCAACGGGCTGAAGTCGGAAGAGGGAGCAGATGTACTACGCCAATAATTGGCGTTCGGGTTTTAAATAACTGATATAAGTCCACGTCTTTAATTTACTTGTCACAGTCTGGAGTTCTTGCCTATCCCCACTCTCCAGACGAGGGGGTAACAAAATGGCATCAATAACTAGACAGGAAGAATCACACAAAAAAATGCAGATTCTCTAGGCATTACAGCCTTCCGCCTTTTATACTAATAATATAAGTTGCTTTAGGGAACAGAAAACAGGAAATGGATGATTAGGAATGGGTAATTAGTAATTTTTCCCATCTCCCGGACCCTGATCCCACCTTTTTCATGGTCAAATTATTGCCTCCTCCTGAAGATATAAATTAACTTTCAACCTTCCATAAGATATGTTAAGATAGAATCTGATGACAAGAGGAGTTTGCCACTCACAAGATGCAAGGCAGCTTCCCGGCATTTAATTGCAAATGTCCGAGTAGCATTACTGCTTGATAGGCGTAGTCGCCCATGCGATTTCCCCAGTTGGGTAGCGGCTTCTCACAACAGACCTCTTGGTCGGCTTCCCAACGGGTAAATTAACAACGCCCACGCTGCGGTAATACAAAATACCATTAAGCGAATTGTTAAAAATATAATGAGTGTCAAACTTACCCAAAGACACTTAAAGATTACCCTGGGAAACAAATTAGTAGAAGTATCATAACATGACCCCTATCAACATGATAGCTGAAGGTCATAAACTGGCTTTTACTAATTAAAGTTGCTAGTTATGTAGGTTAAATCTGGTAATTAGTAGCGGGTAGTTGGGTGGAAAAGACAACAGAATTCAGGAGGTAGGGGCGCAGGGCCTGCGCCCAGTCAGAAATCACCGAGTAAAACCCGATTGATTTTTGATTGAAGTTTCGTGCTTCATTTACCTGCTGTATTTTTGTGATTGCATATTCCTAACCCAACGCTTGAATGTTAATTAACAAGGAAAAACGGAAGATCTATTCAAAATATGGTTGAAAAGCCAACGATTGCCATTTCTCACCTGGGCTGCGAGAAAAATCGAATTGATACAGAACATATGCTAGGGCTGCTAGTAAATGCAGGCTATGGTGTAGATAGTAACGAAGAATTAGCAGATTACGTAATTGTCAATACCTGTAGTTTTATTGAAGCGGCTCGACAGGAATCAGTAAAAACCCTAGTAGAACTAGCGGAAGCCAATAAAAAAATCGTCATTACTGGCTGCATGGCGCAACACTTTCAAGAACAATTATTGGAAGAATTGCCGGAAGCAGTAGCGGTAGTAGGGACAGGCGATTATCACAAAATCGTTGATGTCATCGAGCGAGTAGAACAGGGAGAGCGAGTTAAAGAAATTACTGCCGAACCTACCTATATTGCCGATGAAACCACACCCCGTTATCGGACAACCACTGAAGGGGTAGCTTACCTACGGGTGGCAGAAGGCTGTGATTATCGGTGTGCATTTTGTATTATTCCCCATTTGCGAGGAAACCAGCGATCGCGTACCATTGAATCAATAGTCGCCGAAGCCCAACAACTGGCAAGTCAAGGTGTCAAAGAAATAATTCTCATTTCCCAAATCACCACCAATTACGGCTTAGATATTTACGGGAAACCCAAATTAGCCGAATTGCTACGGGCATTAGGCAAAGTAGATATCCCTTGGATTAGGATGCACTACGCCTATCCCACCGGACTCACACCCGATGTAATTGCGGCCATCCAAGAAACCCCCAACTGTTTACCATATTTGGATTTGCCTCTACAGCATTCTCATCCAGAAATTCTCCGGGCCATGAATCGTCCTTGGCAAGGGCAAATCAATGATGGGATTATGGAACGGCTGAAAATTGCCCTACCATCAGCAGTGTTCAGAACCACATTTATAGTTGGTTTTCCTGGAGAAACTCAAGAGCATTTTCAACATTTATTAGAGTTTACCCAACGACATAAATTTGATCATGTTGGTGTCTTCACCTTCTCACCAGAAGAAGGAACTCCCGCCTACAATCTACCCAATCAAATTCCCGCAGAAGTGATGACGGAACGCCGTAATCAACTAATGGAATTACAACAGCCAATTTCCTTCCAGAAAAATCAACAGGAAATCGGCAAAGTAGTTGATGTCCTGATTGAGCAAGAAAATCCTGAAGGTGGAGAATTAATCGGTCGTTCCGGCAGATTTTCTCCCGAAGTTGATGGTCAAGTCTATGTTAAAGGAGAGGCTAGGCTAGGAACCATCGTTAAAGTAGCAATTCAAAGTGCCGATGCCTATGACCTCTATGGTCGAGTTATCAATAGTGATAGATTATCTTCCTATCTGCTATCTGCTGTTGTATAAGACTTAATTTACAAATAAGTATCGGTTCACAAGTTCAAAATTCACAATCAAATCTAGGAGCATTAATGAATTTATCATTTCAAGAATTAGGCATTTCTCAAGAACGAGCTGAACTGTTAGCAAACATGGGTTTTTCTGAACCTACAAATATTCAAACCCAAGCAATTCCTCAACTATTAAATGGTCGGGATGTAGTTGGTCAATCCCAAACAGGAACAGGTAAAACCGCAGCTTTTTCTCTACCAATTTTAGAAAGATTAGATCCCAGCTTAAAAGCTGTACAAGCCATAGTTTTAACCCCAACTCGTGAGTTAGCAATTCAAGTTCATGCGGCTGTTTCCCAATTTATTGGTAACAGTTACTTGAAAGCAGCGGCTATTTACGGTGGTCAATCAATTGACCGTCAAATTATGCAACTCAGACGTGGGGCGCAAATCGTTGTCGGTACACCAGGACGGGTCATAGACTTGCTAGATCGTGGTAACTTGAAATTAGATCAAGTCAGATGGTTTGTCTTAGATGAAGCTGATGAAATGTTAAGCATGGGCTTCATTGACGATGTAGAGAGAATTCTTTCTCAAGCGCCTGAAGAACGCCAAACAGCCTTATTCTCAGCGACAATGCCACCGTCAATTCGGATGTTGGTAAATAAATTTTTGAACTCACCGGTAACTGTCACCGTTGAACAACCCAAAGCCGCACCGAATAAAATCAATCAAGTGGCTTACATGATTCCCCGTCATTGGACAAAAGCTAAAGCTTTACAACCAATTCTGGAAATGGAAGATCCAGAAACAGCTTTAATCTTTGTTCGCACCCGCCGCACAGCCGCAGAATTAACCAGTCAATTACAATCTGCTGGTCATAGTGTGGATGAATATCATGGTGATTTGTCCCAACAAGCCCGGGAACGCCTATTAATCCGTTTCCGTAACCGTCAAGTACGTTGGGTGGTAGCTACTGATATTGCAGCGCGTGGTTTAGATGTTGACCAGCTTTCCCACGTTATCAACTTTGATTTACCCGATAGCGTGGAAACATACGTTCACCGGATTGGTCGGACTGGTCGGGCTGGAAAAGAAGGAACGGCAATTTCCTTAGTTCAGGCATTTGAACGCCGCAAACAACAGGCATTTGAACGCCATAACCGTCAAACTTGGCAGATTCTGTCTATTCCTACCAAGGCACAGATTGAAGCCCAACATATCCAGAAGTTAAGAGGACAAGTTGCTGAAGCTTTAACTGGGGAACGGTTAGCTTCCTTCTTGCCGATTATCAGCGAGATGATTGAGGAATATGATGCTCATGCGATCGCTGCTGCTGCTTTACAAATCGCCTACGATCAAACCCGCCCCGCTTGGTTACTATCAGGAGTAGACCTACCTGTTGAAGAAAGCCCAACTCCCAAACCCAGAATCAACAAACGTGGTGATAGTGGCGAACGTGAACGCAGTTCCGGTGGTGGTCGCGGTGGTCGTTCCTCTTGGTCAAAAGAAGGTAAAGGCAACGACGACAGACGCAGCAGCGGTGGCGGTAGTCCTAAACCCAAGTTGAAAATCACTCACCATGAATCTTCTCCTAGTCCTAGTAACCACAAGTTAGGTTTACCGACAGGTAGAGAATAGATGGGTTGTCAGTGCATCGCCATAACAACCTGTTAATAAGCTGATTTTTAAAGCCACTTTCACCTACAGATTAAAACCTGCGGGTTTGAAGGTGGCTTTATTAAGTAATTGGACAAAAATATTTACAGTCATTGCGAGGGAAGGGAAGCAATCACAACCCTTGCGAACTGCTTGCAGCAGTGCTTCATTTCACTTCGTTCCCTATGGCTAACGCCACGCAACGCTTACGCAATGACAATAGACATCTCCGGTAAAGATTGTAGAGACGTTCCATGGAACGTCTCTACAGGGGTTTCATGTCACGCATATTTAATTTTCGGAGATGTCTATTGTGTAATTAATTCTGTCTCACTACTTAACATCAATTTTTGTTGGTGCAAGATGTCAGGTAGGAAGTTGGGAGCAATAAAGCTTATTACCAGAGATAGTAATAGGGGGTTGTGTTTAGAGATATCATAAGACCTTGTGGTAAGTGGGAAACTCAGTCACTTTAGTGCTGAGAGGAAAACGACTCGTGCGGTTTTAACCGCTTTTTAAGGGACTTCCAAATAAAAATATGTCCCAAAACTAACGCAAAAACTCTCTCTATTTCTTCTCTCTCTGTGTTCTCTGTGCCTCTGTGGTTCTTTTGTTCATTTATTGGGATAATTTTTTTCTTGGAAGTTCCTAAACCCTGGCGATCGCTTTATTTCGTTTCATATCTTTCTAGGGAGCAAGTTATGTAGTGAAAGCCATGCACCATCCTTTATTGCTGATTTTCGTTAAAATCACGATTTTTTCTCTAATGTTAGCCATAGGCAGCAATCTCTGTTTTGAAGAAATGCTCTCCCTGTGGCGAAAACCTGCTTTACTATTCCGTGCGCTTTTAGCCGTTGTGGTGCTAGTTCCTTTAGTGGTTATTGTCCTGCTAAAACTGTTTCACTTACCCCCAGAAGTAATCACAGGATTAGCCTTGTTAGCGGCTTCTCCAGGTGCGCCTCTGACCACAAAGCGATCGCAAAAGGCTGGAGGCAGATTCTGTTACGCAGCCAGTCTTCAATTAACCCTCGCCATACTTGCAGTCTGCGTTACTCCCGTCACATTGGGCATTTTTTTCACCCTATTTCAGCATCTTGTAGAAAAAGTGACAATTTTAGAAGTCGCTAGACAGGTGATCATGGTACAGTTGTTGCCTGTCAGTATCGGTCTGTTGCTGCAAAAATTTACTCCTAAATTTGCCGAAAATATCGCCCAACCTTTAAATTTTATTGCTGATATTCTTTTATTACTGCTGGTTATTTTGGCTGGTATTTTAGGGATTCCCCTATTTTTTAAAGTTTGGGGATTACCAATGGTTGTGATTACAATCATGATAATTGTTTCTCTAGCAATAGGACACAGTTTAGGAGATCATAATGATGATACACAACCAATTTTAGCAATTTCCTGTATTGCTCGTAATGTCGGTTTAGCTTTGTTTATCGCTATTTTGAATGACGTACAACAACAGGTAATTCCCACAATCATAGCTTATGTAATTGTAGGAGCAGTTCTAGGTGGTTTTTACTCAATTTGGAATAAACGCAAATTAGAGAAACAACCTAGCTAAGAGGTTGTTTGAAAAGTATTAGATGAAACCGATAATCTCCAGAAACCTAACCCCCCTTCCCCCCTTCCCTACAAGGGAATGGGGGTTTCAAAGCCTCTCCCCGCGTCGGGGAGAGGTTTGGAGAGGGGTTTATTTATACATTAAAAACTTTTCAAACATCCTCTAAATGCGGTTTTCAATTCCTCTCCGTGCCTCTGCGTCTCTGCGTGTAAAAATCTAAATTATGGCATTATTTGAACAGCTAGAGAGCTGGTTATCATTTGTTGTGACTTTGCTGAAATTTTTACTAGAATCTATTTCTGTTTTTTGTATTTTATTGGGTGTATTAAAAAGCGGAAAAATAGCAATTTCTCTGAACCATCATCATAGTCAAAACAGATTTCTGCAAATCCGGCTCAACTTTGGCATTTGGCTAGTGCTGGCATTAGAATTTCAATTAGGAGCAGATATTCTTTCTACAACCTACCATTCAACCTTTGAGTCTCTAGGAAAATTAGGAATTGTTGCCTTAATTAGAACTTTCCTCAATTATTTTCTGAATCAAGAACTCAATAAACAACAATAAAAGTAATTATTCAGAGGTAATTTACAGGCACATTTTACCACAATGAATCAGCCACTTATCAAATCAGAAACACCTGAACAATTGTCTACCAACGATTTAGCCGCAGATCGGACAGAACTAGCTAAATACCGCAGTCGAGCGGCAGCAGACCGCACATTAATGGCGTGGATACGCACCTGTCTTTCCTTGATTGGTTTTGGTTTTGGTATTCCCACTATCGTTAGGGCGATTGAAAATACTCGCATTAGTCATCACCTGAACCCAGTCAGATTTTCGGTGATTGTGGGACTATCTTTTATTGTGACAGGAATGTTGGGAATGGTTTTAGGGTTGAGAGAACATCGTCAGTTACTTAAACAAATTCAAAATAATCGCTATACCTACGAAACTTCTCACAGTGCGGAAATTATCGGGGTGGCTTTACTTGTAATTGGCTTTGTTAGTTTTATTGGTGTGCTAATTCGAGCAATGAATTTTTGACTTTTGATTTACAAAGGCAATGTAACAGTAACAATTGTCCCATGACCAGATTCACTCATAATATTTAAACTGCCTTCATGTAAATCTACACATTTTTTCACAACCATTAAACCTAAACCTGTACCCGGAATATTGCGGACATTTTTACCCCGATGAAATGGTTGAAATAATTGATTTTGATCATTTATAGAAATGCCAATTCCTTGATCACAAATTTTAATGATCACTTCCCTGTCTTTAAAAATAAGATAAAATTCAACTTGAATGTTTTCTGGAGAATATTTAATTGCATTTGATAGGAGATTTCCTAATATTGAACGCAATAACCTTTCATCTAAATATGCTTGTTTTTTGTTTCCTTCACAAACAAAATTAATTATATGTCCAGAACCATCACTAATTCTAATTTCTTCAATAAATTGACGACAAAACTTTTCTAAATCTAGCTGTGTAGGATTAAATTCTAAATTACCTGTTTCTGCCCGATTAATAGTTAAAATATCATCTAATAATTGCACCATATTTTTTACAGAATCTTGAATACGGTGTAAATTGCGAATCCTTTTTTGGTCATCTTGCCAAGCATAAGGAGAATTTTCTAATAATTGAGCAGCAGCTAAAGCCACACTTAATGGTGTCCGAAATTCATGGGATGCCATAGAGAAAAAACGAATTTTCATGGTGCTTAATTCTTTTTCTTTTTCCAATGCTAACCGCACTTCTTCTAATCTTTTGCGTTCAGTAATATCACGACAATTAACAAATATTTGTGTTAGTTCTGAATTGTCAACAAATCTCTGACTAATAGCTTCTAAAGTTCGCCAATTTCCATCCTGATGACAATAACGAAATTCAACTGGTAAAGCAACATCAGGATTTTTAATTGCATTGGTAATGTGATAACAAGTAGTGACAAAATCATCAGGATGAATCAGAGCAAAAAAATTATAATCAATCAAATTAGCAGATTGATAACCTAAAACTTTTTCTACAGATGGACTAATATATTGAATCGTCCCTTCTGTATCTAAAATAGTGATAACATCTAAGGCATTTTCAATCAGTGAACGGAATCTTTCTTCACTCCGCTGTAATGCTTGTTCAATTCTTTTGCGTTCTGTAATATCTCTTTGTACTGCTATCCAATGAGTATAGTATCCTGTTTTATCAGCTACAGGAACTACACTAAATTCTACCCAAAATTCTGAACCATCTTTGCGATAATTAATAACTTCAACTGTAACAGTTTCCCAACGAGAAAGAGCATTTCTTACTTGATCTAAAGCAACCCGATCTGTTTTTGGACCTTGGAGAATACGGGGAGTTTTACCTAACACATCTTCGGAACTATAACCAGTCATGCGTGTAAAGGCTTGATTGATATATAAAATGCGTGGTCCAGGTTCATCTATGGGTTCAAATTCTGTAATTAAAACAGCATCATTAGTATTAACAACCACAGATTGAAGTAACCGCACTTGTTCAGCTTGACGTTTTTGTTCTGTGATATCTGCAACTACTGCGACTATACCATTAATTGCTCCATTGCTGTTGCGGAGAGGAGCAGCAGAAAAAACAATATCTATCAATGTACCGTCTTTTTTGGGTTGACGGACTTCTAAACGGGGAAGAGTGATACCTTGAATGATGCTTTCTCTAATTTTTTGATATTCTTCTAATTCTATGGAAATGATGGGGTTAGGTTGATCTAAAATTTCTGTTTCTGTCCAACCAAACATTCTTGCGGCCGCAGGATTCCAAATTTTAATATTGTTATCTAAATCTACGGTAAAAATAGCCCGGGGTGAAGCAGCAATCAAAGATTCAAGAGTTTGATTTGTGTGACGAAGTGCGGCTTCGGTGCGTTGACGTTCGATAATTTCTGCTCGTAAGGAAATGTTAGTTTGAGCTAGTTCTTCTGTGCGTTGTTGAACTCGGTTTTCTAGTTCAATATTCAGTTGTTGTAGTTGTTCATAAAATTCTGATTGTTGAATAGCGATCGCAACTTGATTGGCTAATTGTACCATTAATTCAATTTCCCAAGGTTGCCATTCACGAATATCACTACATTGATGAGCAATCAACAAACCCCAAAGATAAGGTTGAGAATTAGTAGGAATATCTCGCAATTCTTGTAATATTGGGACTACTAATTTAGCTTTTACACCAAACTGTTTTACAAAATCTGCTAAACAAGATTCTACATCACTTTGATCTATATTGGTAACAGCGCGAATTTTTCCTTGAGTATAAGCATGATGATACTCTCTGGGAAATACTTCCTCTGGAAATGTTTCTCCAAGAATACAAGGATAATTTTCTGATACAGTTTCCGTGATTGCACAACCAGTACCATCTTCCGAAATCTGATAAATTAGCACTCTGTCAGCTTGGAGAAACTGTTTTACCTCTGCTACTGTGGTCACTAGCACTTCATCTAAATTCAGGGATTTGCGAATGTGGTGAGCTATTTGACTAATTAGACGTTCTCTTTCTGTTTGCTGTCGGAGAATCTTTTCTGCTCGTTTTCGTTGAGTTATTTGTCGTTGTAGAAGGTAGTAAGTTGTGAAAATAACAATAATAAATAATCCAATGAAAATACCGAATGGATTGAGCATAGGGAAGGTTTAGAGAGGGGGGTTAAAATTTAGATAATAAATCAGCTTGTTTACAAATTGCAGAATGTTTTTTGACGGGAATAGTTTTTATATGAAATTTATTTTGGTATATTTTGCGGTGTATGTAGTTAGCATAAGACATTAATCAAGAGTATTATAACTTTTTTTGATCGCTACCTATCATTTATCCTAAATCAATCTCTCCAATTATCTAATTGCAAAGGATAACCTAATGATTGAATTTTTTGATAATGTTTAGTATTTCCTGTTACTAAAATTAAATTATTTTCTATAGCGATTGCAGCAATTAATACATCTGCCAATCCTATAGTTTGTCCAGTTTTTTCTAAATCAGCATAAATTAATCCAGATAATTCAGCACTTTTTTGTTCTAAAGATAAGATTTCCATTTGTGGTAAATCTATTAAAAATTCCTGAATCCTATCATTGCGGTTTAATTTTCTCCATCCTTTGATAACTTCTGAGACTGTAATTACAGATATTGTATAATGTTTAAAAATAGTTTTATAAGCAATCGCTTTAGCTATAACTTGGATATTTTTACCTTTGCGAATTTCCGATAAAATATCTGTATCAATTAAAGTTTTATTCTTCACTGTTAATTTAGCATTTTTTAGGTTCTATGTTTTAACATATCTTCAATCAGTTTATCAACTAATTCCGCATCATCTGACCATTTGCCAATAAATGAATCGTTGAGAATTTCTGGTTGAGTCAATTGCTCAATCATTGCTTTAATTAAGTCTGAGATTTGACAATGATTAGTCTGGGTTAGTTGTTGTATTTTGTCATAAGTTTCTTGATCTAGTTCTATTTCTATTTTTTTCATAATTAGTTATTATTAAACTATAGAGTTTTTTATTATAGCGTAGTTGACGAGTGTTTTTCCTATTTTTAACCTAATCAAGCAATTTGCTGTTATTTTCTTTGATGTTGGGCAATATCTTTCCTACGGAACGCTACGCGAAAGGTCAGCTTTGCGATCGCTCTCCATTATCCCAAAGAACAGAAAGAGCGATACGCCAATCTTAACATTTTCCCACAAACGTAGGGGTTTAGCATTGCTAAACCCCTACAATCATTAACGATAGATGAGTGATTTCTGCGGAGTGCTTTGCGATCGCTCTCCATTTTACATAACGCAAGAAAGCAAACCACACTATCAGAAAAAAACAAATTCAGCCTGAAAATTTATTCTCAGGCTGTTATAAAAATTGATCTCAATTAACTTGAAATTACAAAGAAACCAGACCGTAATAGGACAGAATCACCACAAGAGTCCCAAGTGCTATCAGGCTAATTCCCGCGAACCAAGTAGCTGATGAAATCACTTGATAAACCTTGGGATAGGGATCTCTTTGCCATTTCCACCAATATACCAAAGGAGCTTTAGCTTTGAAATATCCCAGTTTCTCTAATTGCTGACGATGGTATTGATCATAGCGAGGAAATTGGCTAAAAGGTAAATCTCCTAGATGACGCTGAGAAATAATCCGCCGACGTTGATAGGGAACAGTGTTATCACCAAAACTGGTTTGATATTCTTCACTACTCAACAGTGCATCAATGAACCCTTGCAACCCCTTAGTACCTATGATAATTGACCAAGCAATTGTTTCTTGTTGATTGTAAACTTTCCGTCCCAGAACACGCTGTACACACATTTCTACAAATCGGTAATTGTTGTTTGTGTCATAGTTGCGTAAACGGAAAGTTTCAGACATTACCAATCCGCGAATAAAATCTCTAACAGTAATACTTTTGTGTTTTAACTGAGATTCTAAAGTCAATAAACGGTTACTAACAAGAATTTGTTGTTCGTTAAAAATCTGCCGATAAGCAGCCCAAATTAACTCATTCATTTCTACTGTGGAAGGAGTTCCTTCAGTAGTGTAAAGTTTGGGTTGTTCCTCTCCAGGAATTTCAAATCCTTTAACTCGTTGGTTTTGACTGGAGGGAGCGTAAGTTTTTAATGGAATAGTCATGGTGAGATTGTTTATTAAATAATAATGAACATTTGTAGAAAATTGATAATTTGTCAGGAGTCAGGAGTCAGGAGTCAGGAGTCAGGAGTCAGAAGTCAGAAGTCAGAAGTTAGAAGTTAGAAGTTAGAAGTTAGAAGTTAGAAGTTAGAAGTTAGAAGTTAGAAGTCAGAAGTCAGAAATCCTATATCAAATATTTTGTATCCTGAATCCTGACGATAATTTAAAAACAGGAATTTAATCCTGTAAATCCTTTAATCGGTGGACATCCTGATTCTGACAATTATTTCAAAATCATCTGAATCCTTTCTTTAACAACTCTGTCCGATTCTTGCGTCATAGCTTGATAAAGGATAGTATTTATTTCCACAGTCGCAATTGCTCCCAAAGACACCGCAGCCGCATAACGCAACGCCCAATCTTCAGCATTTAATAAAGCCCAAGAAAGCTTATCAATTGCCTTTTGTCTTTTTTCAGAATCCGTAGTAGAAATTACCATCTTTTCCAAGCCTCTAGCTGCTACTCGACGTACATTCCCTTGACAATGATTGGCAACTTCTACACCTACCACATCTACCAATAAATCTATTGCGAGATCATCACCAAGTTCAGCGAGAATGCTGATAATTTTTGCTTGTTCATTCTGATCTATGCAGGTGTGATAATCTGCAATTAGAGATTCTACTTTTGGGGAGGCAATTTGTTCTAATGTTGTGTTCATAATTGGTAAGTTTGTTTATTATTAAAGTTGGATTAATAGTTGATCAATTATTTGAAATAGGGTTTGAGTCGCTTGTTGTTTTTCTATTTCTGATATATCACTTTCTAATACTGTTTCTAAAATCCGTTTTAGGTTTAATAGTTTGAGGCTATTACCAACTTTTGCTTTTACAATTGCTTCTGCTGCTTCTATATGACCAATTGCTCCTAAATCGAAAGCCGCAGCCCAGCGTAAATAGGGATTTTCGTGATTAAGATTTTGGATAATGCGTTCGAGATATTCCGGTTTTTGGGTGATGAGATAAAGATAACGAGCCGCAGCACATTGGACTCTTTCGGAGTCATGTTTTAAAAATGGCTCAACAAGTGAACGTGCTTCTATGACTCGCAATTCTCCCAAGGCTTCTATTAAGGCTTCGTAGGGTTGGGGTGTACCAGATTGTAAAAGTTGTAATAGAGGAACAGCCGCAGTCGAATCGCCAATTTTTCCTAAAGCCTCAATGACAACTTCCCGAAATTGCTCATCTTCATCACAGTTTAGGGCATTTATGAGAGCGGGTAATGCTTCAATATTTTTGAGTTGTCCTAAAGCGCGAGCAACTTGACGACGTAAGGGATAGCCACCTTGAACTGTGCGATAACGCACGTCTTGGAGTTGCTGACAAAGGGCTGCACAAGCTGACTGAATTTGATGTTTTCCCAACCACCAAGCAGCATAATATCTAATTTGATTATCCTCATTATCTAAGGATGTAATTGCAGTTTCAGGAGAAAGAATTGGTTCAGCAGGAGAAGTAGTAATCATGTCAGAATCAGGATTTATAGGATTAAAGGATGAACAGGATGAATGTGAAGATGATTGATTTGTCCTGTTAATCTAATACACAACTTCCGAATTTTAATATGGGTTATTCAGAATATTTGTAGAGACGTTACATGGAACGTCTCTACATTCTTTTTCACCAGATTTATAATTGGTAATTCGATTAATCACCAACTACTTTTATACAGGTCTGACGCTGATAATTTTGCCGCCTTGTTTGTGAATTTGTTGATACTTCTGGGAAAGTTGATCAAAAGGTACATTGTACAACTGTCGGCTACGACGAATTGCTACTTTAGTACCAACTCCACCAGCGATAACTTCCATCACATACATCCGGTTGTCTCCGCGATTGGAAGAAGTTTTTAATTGTCCAAAACCAATATCAGATATAAATCTAATAGATGTGCTGGGAGGAATGATGACATTAGGCAAATTCATTGCCAATTGTTGCCGTAAGCGGGGGCTTTTTGTGCCAGCATTATCGCTGTTACCATTACCCCGATACAGTGTAAACAAGCGGTTGAATCCTACTTGTTTCATGCCATCAATTGACTTGAATCCCCGGAAGTAGGGAACTGTGGAATCACCAAAGGCATTATTATACTCTTGGCTATCAATATAAGAATCTATTTCTGCATCATAACCTTCAGCAGCATAGATATCCACATGATAAGCAATTTCTGACTGATCGTAGGGAGCGCGTCCTAACAAATGCTTATAATTCAGTTCAATGAACCGAATTTGGGAATTGCTATAAAAGAAGCGATCTTTGTAAAATTCGGATTTTGCTAATGTTTGCACAAATTGGCGTACACTAATTTGTCCATCTCTGAGCAATGCTTCTGCACTAGCAAAAGTTCCACCAATATAAACTCGTTCGCGTCCAAATATATGTTCGTAAGCAGATTTGAGGACTTGCTGTAATTCGTCTTCGCTGTAATTAGGGCGTAGTTCGATTTTTGTGTCTAAAACCGCACTGATGCCTAACCTCTGTTCCATTGAAAGGGTCATGCTTTTAACTCCTTATGATCAAATAAGGGGAAAAGAAAGTATTTTTCCCTTTCCCCTTACTCGTTTAACTTGTAAATTTTTAGCTCAATGCGTTGATAGCATAGTTGAGGTAAATATTTGCTTCTCCAGCTACGTCACCGGATAAGCCATTGTTGTCGCGGACAAATTCCAATGCGGCTACATACCAACTGGGGGATAAACCCAAAGCAGCATTAAATTCTTTTACGCCTGCAACTACATACTCATCTAATGGTCCTGTGCCACCAACCACACAGCAATAGCTGATGGTGCGGAGGTAATGGCTGATGTCACGAACACATTTTGATTTACCTTCTGGGGTAGAAGCGTATTGAGAACCCTGCATTTGGGTGGTGTAGGGGAATTTTTGGTAAACATGGTTAGCCGCAGCTTCAGACCATTTTTGACCGTTTTGGTTGAAGGCTTTAGCAGCATTCAAGCCAGCTTGAGCGCGGCTCATGCGACCAAAGATAGCTTGCATTTCGGTGTTGCCTAAGTATGCGCCACGAGAGTCAGCAGCAGCAATAGCCTCGGTTAGAGGGGTCTTCATGGTTAAAATTCTCCGGGAAATGTATTATGGATGATCAGATGAAAATTCGATTCAAAATTAAGCAACTGCTGCTGCTGCACGATCAAAGTAACTAGCTACTTCAGACATTAAGTTGCTGCAATCACCACGGGTAATACCAGCGTTACTGTTAGCAATAGCGATCGCTGCATCTTTCATTTTGCCAATCCCGGAAGCAACTGTAGCGCCAGGTGTTCCTAATGCTTGATAGGTTTCGCGCAAACCGTTCAAACAACGATCATCCATAGTGCTGGCATCTCCAGTCGCTACGGAATAGGTAACATAACGTAAAATGAAGCCTAAATCACGAATACAAGCTGCTTGGTTACGGTGGTGGAAACAAGCGCCGCCAGGACCAAATACGTTGGGTTGTTCAGCTACTAATGCGCGATAGGCATTAGCTGTGATTGCGGAAGCGTTGCTGGTCAAACGGTTAACAACATCTAAGCGTTTGTTGCCATCTGCAACTATAGCGGAAAGAGCATTAATTTGATCATCGGTCAAATATGCACCTTGGCGATCGCTTTGTTCAACTACTCTAGAAAAAGCATCAAGCATCTTCAATTTCTCCTAAACTGTCAGGTTTTGCCTGGGTTGTGGCGGCGGTGGTGTTTCTTTCCCCTGCCTTATGTTCACAAGATTAATGGGTCAGGTGTAAATAAATAGGTAAGGAAATAGTAAATAAATCGGAAAGATTAGTAGAAAAATAGAAATTGTAACAATTCGCAATCGAGTTTGTAAAGAAGTATTGCAGATTTAGAAGAAGTATTATGTGTTTATGGTGGGTAAGATTAGATTTTTTGCGGTTTTTATGGCGAAAATACCCTAATTTCTCCCCGATATGGATATAGCCATTTTCCTGTAAAGTGATTACTAAGTTTCGACTTCTATTCATTTAGTGGGATGTGGATATAGCCATTTTCCTGTAAGGTGACTACTAAGTTCCATATTTTTAATTTCTATTCATCTATAATCTAATGAGGATTCTTTTAGTTGAAGACGATATTCGTTTAGCAGAAACTTTAGCAGAGGCACTAAGCGACCAACTCTATGTTGTTGATATTGCTGCCGACGGAGAAGTTGCTTGGGATTGTACCAAAGCCATAAACTATGATCTGCTGCTCTTGGATGTGATGCTACCAGAAATTGATGGTATTACTTTATGTCATCGGGTGCGGTCTCATGGTCATCAAATGCCGATTTTGATGATCACAGCTTGTGATACAATTAGTAACAAGATTAATGGCTTAGATGCTGGAGCAGATGACTACATCATTAAACCTGTTGATTTAGGTGAATTATTTGCGCGGATTCGGGCTTTATTGCGTCGAGGGAACACAAGCTCCACGCCTATATTACAATGGGGAGATTTACAACTTAACCCTAGTACCTACGAAGTCAGTTATAAAAACAATTTCCTGCATTTAACACCAAAAGAATACAGTCTTTTAGAATTACTATTAAGAAATGGTCGGCGAGTTATCAGTCGCAGCGTGATTATTGAAAATCTGTGGACAAGCGAAACATCTCCCGACGAACATACTATTAAAGTTCATCTCAGAAGTGTCCGCCAAAAACTCAAAGCTGTTGGCGCACCAGAAGATTTTATTGAAACTATGCACGGTCTAGGATATCGTCTCAAATCACCAGAACTTTTGCAAAGTTGCTGATTTTAAATCTGTCATCAAGAGGATATAGAATTTCGAGCTTTTTGTTAAAAATTAAATATTCTCAAGAGTTTAGATTTATGTCTCTGCGTGAATACAAACCCGGAACTACTTTTCCCGGAGTCATCGGACGAACAAAAGCGATTATACTAAACTAATCTTTTTGGGAGTATAAGACACAAATTGTCTCTTGCTTTTCTTTTCTTGTGCTTTTAAATCTTGATAAATTGCCTTTAAATCGTAGTTAAATTGTCGACAATGTGCTTCCCTCGTTTGACGAATTTCTTCTATAATTGGATCTTCCCACATAAATTTTACCTCTCTATAAGTTCTTCAGGAGTACAAATGATTACAGGTTCGTAGCCTCTAGAACGACAAATACGCTCAATTTCTCTACGAATTATAGCATTGGCTATATGCTTACAGTTCCATGTTAATAAGTAATTTATACCATTCGTAACGGCAATAGCAATATGCAAAGCATCCTCAGACGCTTTTGCCGGCATGATTTTAAACTCAAGAAAAGCTTGGGCTAGAATTAATGCGTCTTCTGTGGTTGCCAATAATTCTATCTTATCAAGAATTGATAGTCTTTGTTCAGATGCAATAGGATCTCCTGCACTTGCTTCTTGAATAACTAGCTGTGAAGCAACTAAATCAAATTTTCCCCGATCATTTTGCCACCATTCTAGAGTTGTTTGTTGATGACCAGCAATCACGATATCACGACTAGGACGAGAAGTTAGGTAACTAATTACTGAAGTTTCAATATAAACTTTTGCTTTCATTGTTAGTTTGCATTCACACAGTTAGTTTTCTCAGTATGGTAATTCAGTCCATAAATTTATAAATTACCCCCTCCTAAAGAGGATATAGAACTTCGGGGTTTTTGTTAAAAATTAAATATTCTCAAGAGTTTAGAT
The DNA here is from genome assembly GCF_001672085.1 of Anabaena sp. AL93. Classification (NCBI taxonomy): domain Bacteria; kingdom Bacillati; phylum Cyanobacteriota; class Cyanophyceae; order Nostocales; family Nostocaceae; genus Anabaena; species Anabaena sp. AL93. The sequence goes on from NZ_LJOU01000010.1 coordinate 62,206, forward strand.
TTATGTCTCTGCGTGAATACAAACCCGGAACTACCTTCCCCGGAGTCATCGGCCGGACAGTTGATAAATCCAGTCCAGCTTGGCCAGAACCGGGGCGGGCAAAAGAAGGTACACCAAACGTCCTATTTATCGTTTTCGATGATACAGGATTTGGGCAATTTGGAAGCTACGGAAGTCCCATCAAAACACCCAACCTAGACACATTAGCCGCCAATGGTTTACGCTACAACAACTTACACACAACGGCACTGTGTTCTCCCACCCGTTCTTGTTTGCTGACTGGGCGCAATCACCATTCTAACGCCATGTCCTGCATTACAGAAGGGTCTACGGGTTATCCCGGAGGTAATGGGAATATTCCCTTTGAAAATGGGTTTCTCTCAGAGATATTACTCCAGAAGGGTTATAACACCTATGCGTTAGGAAAATGGCATTTAACCCCCTCAGACCAACTTTCAGCCGCAGGACCCTATGATCGCTGGCCTCTTGGTCGCGGTTTTGAACGTTTTTATGGCTTTTTAGGCGGAGAAACCCACCAGTATTATCCAGATTTGGTTTATGATAACCACACCGTTAAGCCAGAAAAGACCCCCGCAGAAGGCTATCATTTAACCGAAGATTTAGCAGACAAAGCCATTAGCTTTATCGCTGATGCCAAGCAGGTTGCCCCAAATAAGCCCTTTTTCATGTATTTCTGTCCGGGGGCAATGCACGCTCCCCATCATGTCCCCAAAGAATGGGCTGATGCCTATGCTGGACAATTTGATGATGGTTGGGAAGCTTACAGGGAAAAGGTTTTTGCCCGTCAGCAGGAAATGGGGATTGTTCCCGCAGATGCCGAACTTTCTCGCCATGATCCCGATGTTCCTCATTGGGATTCCCTAGCAGCCGCCGAAAAACGGCTTTATGCCCGGATGATGGAAGTATATGCTGGTTTTTTAACCCATACTGACTACCATATCGGTCGTTTACTCGATTTCCTCAAATCTATCGGTGAGTTCGAGAATACTGTAATTATGGTGATCTCGGACAATGGTGCAAGTTCGGAAGGGGGACCAACTGGTTCAGTGAATGAGAACCTGTTTTTTAACAATGTCCCCGAATCCCTAGAGGAAAATCTCAAAGCATTGGATAAATTAGGCAGTGCAGAAACCTTTAACCATTATGCTTGGGGTTGGACTTGGGCTGGGAATACGCCTTTCCGACGGTGGAAACGGGAAACCTATCGCGGGGGAATCAGCGACCCTTTAATTGTGCATTGGAGTCAAGGTATTGAGGCTAAAGGGGAAATTCGGACTCAGTACGCTCATGCTATTGACCTTGTGCCGACGGTACTGGAATTACTGGAAATTACACCACCGACAACGATTAAGGGTGTGACTCAATCTCCCATTGAAGGTGTCAGTTTTGCCCATACTTTTAATCATAGTACCGCCCCTACTAAGCATCTTACCCAGTATTTCGAGATGATGGGACATCGTTCTCTTTACTATGATGGTTGGCGGGCGGTTTGTCCTTGGCCGGGTCCTTCATTTACAGAAGCAGGGCAATTTTTTGGTGAGGCAATTTCGGCGGAAACGCTGACGGATTTGGATACTCATCATTGGGAACTGTATCACGTTGCTTCAGATTTTGCGGAAAATCACAATATTGCGGCTGATAATCGTCCTAAGTTAATAGAGATGATTGCTACTTGGTATATTGAGGCTGGCAAGTATAATGTGTTGCCTGTGGATGGACGTGGCGTGCAACGATTCGCGGAAGAACGCCCGCAAATTGCTGTCAATCGTAGCCGCTATGTTTACTATCCTGATACTCAAGCGATTCCCGCCGGTAGTGCGGTGAGGGTGTTAAATCGTCCCCACAGTATTACGGCTGATGTGGAGATTCCCCCAGGTGGCGCAGAAGGGATATTACTGGCTCATGGGGGTAATGATAGTGGCTATTCTTTCTATGTCCAAAATGGCAAACTGCACTGGGTTCATAATTATGTGGGGCGATCGCTCTATCATGTTGAATCTGGGTCATCTGTGCCAGCAGGTCGTCACCAGTTGCGCTTTGAGTTTAAAGTCACGGGTCAACCAGATTTAGCCAAGGGAAAAGGAACGCCAGGACGCGGACAATTGTATATTGATGAGAAATTGGTCGGGCAGATTGATGTGCTTGTAACTACTCCTTTAGCACTAGGTTTGACCAGTGGTGTCACCTGTGGAATTGCCCCCGGTGCGCCTGTTACGCCGGATTATGAACCGCCTTTTAAGTTTACGGGTAAGATTTATAGTGTGATGGTGGATGTTAGTGGTGATTTGATTCAAGATCGGGAAGCTGAAATGCGGACTATTATGGCGCGACAGTAAACAGAAATATTTCTCAGGGTGGGTTATCTGACCCACCATTAATCAAATTATTCATATTTACTGAGAATATTAAATATCGTCTTCACTGAGATTAGTAACTTTGAGAAAATGCCGTAACAGTCCAGGTTTTAGTGATTGATTTCCATGAATAGGAACAGAAATTCTGGCTGGATTATCGGATTTACCGTAAATATGATGACTACCGTTAATGCGGAGAAGTTGCCATCCTTGAGACTATAATACTTTAGCAAAATTTTTCCCTGAAATTGATTTCATACGGCAATTTCTAATATTTGAGCAGATTCATCAAGTTCTAATGAATCAACATCAACGAGTAGGCAACCTTCAACGGCTTCATATATATTTTGTAGTAATTCTTCAAAAGTATCGCCCTGGGTAGCACAACCTGGGATAGCAGGAACTTCTGCCCAGTAACCTGTTTCTTCTTTGTGAATAATGACTTTTATTTTCATGCTTAGAAGTTTAATTTTTTAGGTGATCTATGATGATTAAGAACAATTATATCTTAATAGTATTAATTTTTTTAATACAACTTTTTTAAAAGTTATTGGTGTCTAAAAATTCACAAGAATTAATTGATATTTATCCTCCTATTAAGTATAAAAAATGACTTTTTCGTAAGGTGGGTATTGCCTACCCTACGTATATATCTGTATTAAATAGGAGGACTATTACGCTCTCTCCATCCTTTCTCAGCCTCTACTTTGCGATTAAATAAAGCTTCTCCTTCTTCAAGAGTTGTTACTACTTCACCTATTAACTTACTTTATTTCCTTAAATGATGAAACTAAAACTAAAAGATTGGATATGGAGATACTTACCAGCAGAGATAGTGGGTACAATTACGGCATTAACGTCTGCAATTATAGCTAATTCATTCACTCATTCCGCCTTAGTTTCCTCTTTTGCTGGCACATGGGGAGAATTTGTTGGCTATTACGGTTTCTTTTTATTTCAAGAACTTAGAACTAGCATGAGCCAGTATAAGAAGGAAAATACAAGATATGGAATCACTTCATGCTTCATAAATATCCGAAATTTGGTTCTTGAGTTTGGTATTCCTGAGTGGCTCGATAGTAGCCTAATCAGACCATTCTGTATGTATTTTTTTCCAAAAGCACTAGATAATTTTGTATTAGGAATTATGGCTGGTAAAATTACTGCAGATATTGTCTTTTACATTGGTGTGATAATTGCATATGAAATCAAAAAGAAACACTTGAAAGGTTAACAAAGACAATAGACTTATATCTTTGTGTCCGAGCGCAAGGCGGGATAGAATTCAATAAAATCAAATCCCTACCACATCTCGTTCCTAGTCTCTGACTAGGAATGCAGTTGATGAGGCTCTGCTTCTAATATCATTGAAGGCAGAGCCTTCTAGAATTCATTCCCAGTCTGAGACTGGGAATGAGACGACTTGAGTTCTTTGCGGGATAGATGTTTTACCTTAAGTTGACACCAATGAACCTCTTGCTTTACCCCTCGTTTAGAATCAAACAATCAAGCAGTTTTGAGTATAAATAGCATAGGTATTTTCATCAATTTGGAGATTTTCCCGTTCTCTTTCCGCTTGAATACGTTCCTTGGCAATTTCTTCGAGTTTCGCTAATGCTTCTGTTGCTTCAATTTGCCTATCTTCAAACTGCTGGCGAATTTTTTCAGCGCGATCGCCTATGAAAATTAAAAAAAGTGATTTTCGACTTTTATCCTCCACATCTTTAAATAATGCTTTGCTAAAATTATTTTACACCACTAGACAAAATTCCCAAAATCTTATTGACATCATTTAAAAAATATTCAGCCAAATCAATCTGCACCAATTCACCTGATAACCTTAAAAACTTCCAAATTTCTCCTGTAGTTACCACCCCATAAATTTCTGTAATTTGATTTTCCTCCCGTTCATTAAATAACCTAGCTGCATACATTTCAGCGATACATTGTCCCAAACCTCCTTTAATATTTTCCTTCTTCGCTTCCACAATAATAATCACAGGTGTATTAATCAATAAAAACTCAGGAGAACGACTAATTAAAAAATCACAATTTCCATTTAAACCCTGACTAGGTTCAATATTAAATTCCACACCCGAAAACAAACTAATTTGATTAGCAAACTTTTTAGTTAATTCTAATAAAATCGGGGTAATAATCATCTCAGAACGAGATTTTTCCGTATTACTAGCCAAAGCAACCGGTACATTATAGGCTAAAGTTTCCTGTAAATATTCACTAACTGGTAATGGTGCAACTTCAGAAAAAATATTGTCTCTGCTAGAAATATTCAGATGTAGATTTTTCTTAACAGTTTCTAAAGTAAAATCACTATAAGACATATATTGTCCTCCTCAACTTAATAACCTAAATTCAACTTAACCAAAACCTCATCTAAATCCTTATCAGCCCATTCTCTTGCTTGTCTTACTGCTGCTAAAGTAGTTATTCACTCCCCCCTCTAAAATTATCGAAACCCTTGATCTCTCGTTAAAGATAGGGGGGGTGAACAGTTACCTGCTAAATCTGCTAAAATATCACCAATTTCACGATCAGCATTGGCATTTTTCAACCCCAAATGATGAGGACTGATAACTTCAATTAAATCCGATAATCTATCATCATCTAAAACACGCTGATCATGTTGTTTTTCGTTGTAGTCTTTTAGGGTCAATATACCCGATAAATTCTTATTAAAACCAGCTATTTTTCGCATAGCTGTAGTTATAAATTCTCCTAAACCCTCTTTAGGATGAAAACGAATTTTCTCCCAATTATATTGTTGAGGAATATAGTATCTAGTACAGGTTGGCGTAAATGACATGACCATTAAAAGCTCCGAAAATTTGATAGATTGCAAGGCTTGAAAATGGTTCATTCACTTACGCCGTAGATTTCCAACCAGGAGGTAATTCTATTTTATCCATTTTTACCACCTGCCAAAAAATCACTCAAAACTAAAATTGGTAATTCTGTTACTCGTTTCAATTGAATATCATTCGTTAAAAATACATCACACTTAGCCACAATAGCCACAGAAATTTGTAAAGAATCTAATAAAGCCAAATTATATTTAGCTCGTAATTGAGAGGCTTGTTTAGCAATTAATTCATCAATTTGAATAAACTCAACATTTACACCAGAAACAATCAAATCAATAAAATCCTCTTTTAGTTCAGTTAATCCTAAACGATAAGGATAAACTAAACACTCAGATAAAGTGATAGGAGAAGTAACAGCACTCAGCAAACCTGAATCAAGATTCTCAAATACATAATTAACTAACGATTGATATTGAGGATTATTCTCAACATAATAAATTACTGGTGCAGTATCCAGAAATAACTTTTTACCCTGAATTAAATAATCTTCAATCTTCATAGTTACTTCTTAAATGTAATTCTCTATTTTCCGTCTCCTCTCTTCTATTTCTTGACACCCAAATTTGAGCATCTTCACCAACTAAACGATAAGGTGCTTTACCTTTAATATCTCCCCATTTACGGCGTTTTTTTGGCTCTACATCCTGCTTTTGTCTCTTAAATTGCAAAAAATCAATAAAATTTAATACCTCTTCCCGTTGTTCCGGTGTTAAATTCTGGACTCTATCTAAAATAGATTCTTGTTTTTCCACAGCTTGAGTCATAACTAAAAAACCTCATAACTCCTAAAATTATTTTACACCACTGGATAAACTTCCCAAAATCTTTCTCGTTCCCATACTCTGTATGGGAATGAATTCTAGAAGGCTCTGCCTTCAATGACATTAGAGGCAGAGCCTCTGTAGAACATTCCCAGTCGAAGACTGGGAACGAGATATGATTAAATCATTTACCTAAATTCAACTTAACCAAAACCTCATCTAAATCCTTATCAGCCCATTCCCTCGCTTGTCTTGCTGCTGCTAAATCTGCTAAAATATCACCAATTTCACGATGTACAAACTTCTCACTAATATCTACAAATGGGGAAGGACTAATGTCGCTTGCCAAATTAAATGACCACTTGACAAATTAATGTCCACAAAAATATTAAACCCTAAACCCTTATATAGTAAGGGTTTTGCTATTTTAGCCTATATTTAGCCTCTTCAACATCAATTGACAAAATAGCTGTCCGAGTTTAAATACTTGACAAATTAATTGTCCTCTATTGAAAATCTCTATTTTTCCAATCTTTACTTTACTTGACAAATTAATTGTCCTCCGATAGAGTATAATTCAACTATGTTTGTAATAAACATATATGCTAGAAACACAAGATGATAAACCCAATAACGATGAAGTAGAAGATAGCGAGATTATCACTCAACTATCCACAGGTGATAAAGAACTATTGGAACTAATCCAGAAATTACTTGAACCATGCGATACCTTCGGTAAGCTTCGCTAACGCATTACCTATGGAGAAAGACAAAGGGAGGTAGCAGCAAAACTAGGTAAATCAGTCCGAACAGTCCGCAGACTGGTTAAAAAATGGGAAGAACAAGGTTTAGCCGGACTTCAAACCACTCAACGTGCTGACAAAGGTAAACACCGCGAAGAATTTTTAGCTCGTGCTTATGCTCAAGATTTGGAGACAGAGGAATTATCTCTGGATGAGGCTAAAGCCATGAGTCGCAGGATTCGCCAAGCAGGTAAAGAAATTAGCAAGGCTGCTGGGGTTGGGGGTGCGATCGCTCGTTGGGAAAAATTTCGTTTTAATCCCCCTCCTTCTGGGCAACAGTTGGAGGCTTTGGCTAAGGTTGTGGGGGTTGATGCTGATAGGTTAGAGCAGATGTTAGCACCTGCCGGGGTGGGAATGAATCTTGAACCTATTCGGCTTTGTGCTGCTTGTTATGTGGATTCCCCTTGTCACCGGATTGAGTGGCAGTTTAAGGTAACTCAGGGGTGTCAGCATCATCATTTAAGTTTGTTGTCTGAGTGTCCTAATTGTGGGGCTAGGTTTAAAGTTCCGGCTTTGTGGGTTGATGGTTGGTGTCAAAGATGTTTTACTACGTTTGGGGAGATGGTAGAACATCAGAAGAATATTTAAGATATTGAGAGCGATCGCTCTGTTCCCCAAAATTCATCGCTGTTTTATAGTAGAAAGTAACCACTGTAAGGGTTTCAATGAATTGATATTCAAGTACAATTCTAATTAATATAATTATACTTTTTATTGAAAAAGTATAATTTAGGTATATTTACTCCTCTATGACTTGTAAGACTTGTGGAGCAATAAATACTTTACCGTAAGAACCTTCACTAACCTGGAACAAGATGTCAGCATTAACCATCTAATCCGTACTCTAGTGTACGCACATAATTTAATACTTCTTGTGCATCTCCTTCAGGCGCTGGAGGAACAACACCAGGAAGTGAGAGTTGTCCTGTTTCATAAGCATAAAGATTAGTTATATTTGTTTGCGTTCCTTCAATTCGTGAAGAAAGAACAGCTTCACGACGAATAAATGGACGAATGAGAAGAGTCGGATTTGGCATGGTACGTCCTAATCCGGCAAGTTCACCTAAAGCGCGGTCTGCATCTGAAAGAGTACGCCAAATTTCTATATCCAGTTCAATTATTGGTGGTAGGGGATTAGGAACAAAAGCATAACAAGGATTTTTACCTTCTTCTATTTGTACTAATCTACCTGTAGGAGTGTTTTGAAAGTCTTCGGGGTTCATACTAGGTTTCGATTTTTTTCTAAAAAATTGATGTTAAAAAAGAATTTTGTTGTCGTTTGTCGGTGTTACTCCTGTTAGTCGGGAATACCAAGGCGTTGATATAGTTCTTCCTGCTTAGGATAGAGAAAAGAGTCTTTATATGTTTTTTGAGTTTTTGCACTCAAGTCTTCTAGTACATCATTAAATGTTTTTTGTTCTAAATCTTGTAGAACTTGAGATAAGTGAATTCCTTGTGATAGATGGGGTTGTAACTCTTCTAGTTCACCTATTGAAAGTATTTGCCAATCAAAGCAACTAACTCCTTTTTCTTTCAAAAATTTATTTATATAATCTCGAAAAAAATAATCATTAATTAGATAAATTTCTTCAAGAGTTATTAAGACTGGCTTAAAAATTGTATATTTGTCAAATCGTTGAAGATTTGGCAATTTAGCTTGACAATTCTTTATAAATTCATCTATCTGCTGTATTCCATCTATGACTTCTTTTAGACTCTTGTTAATTTCTTCTTCAGTAGCCATAGTCTTAGCATCTTTTCTTAATTTAATTGCTTTACATTCAAAAAGAATAACTAAATTACCATCAATAAGTGCATAATCTGGTTTCTTTCCTCTATAAGATTCATCAAGTTCACTGTCAATATCAATTAGCGTTTCTGAAGTGATAGAATTTTTCAAAACTGTCTCTACATATTTTGCAAATACATGACCAAAGTATGTAGAAAATTTAGTTGTAAAGTTATTAAATAACTGATAATATATCCCTAGTGAGTTTCTTCGTGCTATTAAATCAGGAATGGGCGAGCTTATAATATCATTACCAAAATCGTGAAAGCCTCTATTTGTACAAGGATAAACTACAGGAAACTCAAAAAAAGGACTTATATCATACATTTTAAATCGGCGGTCTTTAGTTTGCCGTTTTTGATAAAGATTAATTAACTTATTTTGATCTCCTGCCAATTGGCTCATGATAATAGATATACATTTATCGTCAGGTATATTAATTCCATTTGATCGTGCCTGACGTACTATATCATCCAGAGAAAAAGTCGAATAAGCTTTTAAATATGACAGTAGTACAAATAGAAAGTTAGTAAACTCAGGAATAGATACACCATTAAGATTTTGAAACTCCTGAATCATATCAAAAGATTTAGGATTTTCTTGATTAACATTTAAAGCAATAGGAATTTCATAATATATTGATATTGGCCTAGAAAACTGGCTATAGGGGTAAACTCGAAATGGAAATTGTTTATTTGCAATTCTGAGAAAAGTAAATATAGGATTAGACTGAGTGAATTCATCCTGTAGGGTTTTATCAAAAATAATAGGATCTGTGATGAGATATTGCCCAACTAAGTTACATAAATATGTTAATTGTTTAGATGGTATATTCTTTTTTAGTTGTATATTCTTCTTGCTTGGCGAGCAATATCTAATAGCGAATAAAACTAATTCTGCTATTATAAAAGGCTCTATTTGTTCTCCTTTAGAATGTAAAGAGTGTAAAATATCCCCTAGTTTAAATTTTCTGAGATGCTGACCTATTTTAGATTCCAGTCTATCTAGATCATCTAAGCTATTAATTCTCATTACTAACAAGACTCCTTTTTAACTTTACTTCTCATCTTTTTCAATCAGGTAGATAAGCTGATATGAAGCACTTAAATAGCTTATCGTTATTATATACAAGTAAATGCACTAATTCAGTTTATTTGAGCTTTTAATTTTTCTTGTAACTCCTGATAAATAACATCTAACCACACGGGAATTACAGATTTACCTTCATCCAGGGAAGCGATAGCGAAGCGCTCCGTAGGAATCGCTCTCTTTTTATCAAACCCACATTCCGCACCCCCCGGTGTCACAATCGGTAATTTCGGATTTTTGAATACATTAAAGGATAATTTTTATACAAAAATGTCGAAATTTTAGGTAGCGATAGCGAAGCGCTGCTGCAAGCAGTTCGCTAATCCCAAATCCCCAAACGACCATTTTTCGTTGTGTGACAGTTTAGGGTGCGGAAGATGGGATCAAAATATACTAAAAAAGCCTAACTTCTCCAGAAATCAGGCTTAGATTACCATACATGGATTTTTTGTGTTCTTTTTGGGTTATAGTCACAAAATTTTACTCTAGCTACAAATTATTTAACAGCGATATGCCTATGGATATATCGCTGCAAACAAAACTATCTAAACCCAGATTAAAAGTTGCTGAAGGTATTGGGTAGTTCAAGATACCACCTCAGCTTTTCTATGCGCGATTCAATAGTTCAGAGTGAATTTCCTTCATAATCTCATTTCCTGCGAGTTTCCCAAGAAATTCAGGCTTTTTCTCTATTAATTTACGTTTTCCTTTTTGGGCTAACTTTGGGAAAGTTTTTGATTGCCATTCCTCAAATGAGGAATAAAAATTAGTTTGTGTATCTAACTGCTCGGATTGAATATGATTTTTTCCAGACAAAGGTATCACCTCCTAGTAAACTCAAAATCTTGATATTGAATTATTTTCTGACAAAGAAGTCTCGATTTAATTCAGCAGAGAAATAATGTTTTCTCTTGATCCAAATAAATCCATCTCCTTTGGAAATAAGGGCTACATCGGTAGGTCCTCCTACTGTTTCTGCATCAGTGGTCACTCTTCGCTTCAAAGATGTAAGACTTACCAGTGCTTCAGCCATAGCTGCTAATTCATCTTTGGGTAGAATGCTTACTGTATCTAAAATAGGGTTTATATGATATTCTCTTCTGAATTCTATCATCTTTTCATTGTATTTTTCAAGTAAAGATTGTTTAGTCTGATTAAAGTGTTTATTAATTTGATTAATAAAATCTGGTTGTTCACTAGAATCAGACTCCTTAGCTTGGTCAATAATAGTCTCAAAATATTTTTGTAAAATTTCTTCTAGAGCATGAATAGAGAAATTTTCTAGCGTTGGATCAATACCTGCAATAAATGTTGAAATCATATCCTCTTGTGCAAAAGGTATGATTGCAGGATAATTGCCTATTGCATGAGATTTATCTTCGTTGTGACGATATTTTAACTGATTACCAAATACACATTCTATATCGTAAGTATGTAAAGAAGGAAAAATTTCTTCTTCTCCAAAACCAGCAATTACAATTCCTGATACGAGAGAGGAAAATGTTTTCTTAAATAAAGAGTATTCAGCTATTGTAAGCAAATTATTTTTTATATTTGTGGTTACATTAAATTCTGAAAATACATGATCTATTACCTTGTGAAACAAGGGATTAAACTCAACAGTTTTTTCTTTAATAAAAGATTCTGAAAAGTGAGAAATATTGTCTAAATTTTCTAAATTAGTAGCAGCTTTCTCTATTACTTCACTTGCGATTTTATTAGTTAATTCTTCAGATATTTTTGTCTGTATATCGTTACTAAAAGCTTGCTCCACAGCATAACTTATTTCTTGTTGGAGATGTTTATAAGTGTCTGATAAAATAGATATAACAGATTCAGTTTGATAATCATCAGGGAAAAACTTAATATGTTTATTAATAAAATCAATAAAATCATTACAATAATCTTGAAGTTCAGGGAAAGATAAATTTCCTAGCTTCTGTCTGTATACTTTAATAAGTGATTCCCAAGGAACTCCTGTAAGCTGGGCATTTCCGTATACCATAATACCTACAGGACAAACCCTTGATAAAGCAAAAAGCTTATTAGCCGAGTTATAACTCCCGGTTCGCCCATTTTTGCGAGAGTTAGAAGAATTCTACTCAGGAGTAAAAGATTGACCACTAAGCTGAGTATAAATAGTAGGGGGAAACCCAAGTAAAACAAGAATACGCTGCTGTAAAGGGGAAAGAGTAGTTAAATGAGTGTAGACTTCATTGTTAACCTCAATTAATATCAATGTGATTTCTTTAAATGCAACAAGAAGCATTTCAGCAGTAGGACGTGCCGTTTTACGCTGAGGATTACCAGCATAAAGTCCAGCCAATTTTTCTTGATTTTTGTCAAGATGGCGAC